>JALRDI010000339.1 GCA_023257035.1 Ilumatobacteraceae bacterium
TCATTTGCTGGCCTGGCTGCCGAGGTCCAACATGGCGCCGAAGGGGTATGTGAAGAACCCTTCGACCGGCGAGTACCTACCTCGCGAAATGGTTTTCGCTCGCTCCTTGCCTTCAAAGCAGCGCTCGCAGACGCCAGGCCAGCGCAGTGCGCGCCGTCATTGCGTCTGCCCCGTCGTTGAGTTTTGCGAGCAGTAGGGCTTGGCGAGCCTCTAACCACATCGATGCTGAATCTGCCGATGAGGAACCATCAACTCCAAGTCCGACCGGGCATCCTGCAGCACGAAGCGATGTCACCGGAGCGATACCCGACGACAAAATCAGGTTGGAACTTGGGCAGTGCGCAACGCCAACTCCGGCAGCGCCAAGTCGGTTGATCTCATCACCTTTCGGCATGACGCAATGGGCAACCCAACTTCGTGGGCTTGCCCAACCGGTGCGCTCCAAATATTCGGTCGGACGACAGCCAAAGCGAGCAACGCTGAACTCATCGTCTTCAGAATTTTCGGCGAAGTGAGTGTGGAGGCGAACCTCTAGGCGTTCTGCAAGTTCGGCCGTGCGAACGAGTAGCTCTTCGGTGACGCTAAATGGTGAGCACGGTGCAAGGGCAACCTGTGTCATCGAACCCCACGACCGGTCGTGATGTCGGTTCACCGCTTCTTCGCAGGCAGCCAAAATGTCATCGTCATCTTCGACCACATCGTCAGGTGGCAACCCACCATCTTTTTCCGATAGTGACATCGAACCCCGGGTCGGATGAAAACGAACTCCAATGTCGGTAGCGGCGGAAATTTCTGCAGCAAGCAGATCGCCTGACCCACGAGGATGCACGTAGAGATGATCGGTTGAGGTGGTGCACCCTGATAACGCGAGTTCTCCGAGTCCAATCCACGCCGACAGGTAGATACTTTCTTCGTCGAGGGCCTTCCAAAGTGGGTACAGCGACTGCAACCAACCGAACAGTGGTTTGTCAGTCATCTCTGAATACGCCCGTGTCAGGTTCTGGTAGAGGTGATGGTGCGTATTGATGAGACCGGGTGTGACGAGACAACCCGACGCATCGATCGTTGTCGGCGCTAACGGTGGCTCACCGATACCTACGCCGTCTATGAGCCCACCTGTCACCGACACCCAGCCGCCGGGAAGTTCGCGACGTTGATCATCCATCGTTGCCACCAGTCGGGCGTTGAGAATGACGAGATCTGCCATGCGGTAACGCTAATCAGTACAAGATCAACAAACGAGACTCTTATTGCGTCACAAAGATCAGCCGGGAGTTGGGCCGCTCAGTCGTCGATATCGAGCAGTTCGCTGCCTTCGAAGCGACGCTCACCGTCACGTTGCAGCACAGCACCGAGAATCGCGCTTGCTACGCCTCCGCTCATCGCGATGAGGACGGGGAAAATCGCAAGAACCACGATGATCGCAATTGCGCCTGCCATAGATTTCAGTGTAGTTCGCTGTGGCCGAAACAACAGCCTCAGCACCCAAGCGGCTAGCGCTCAGGGAAATAGGCCCAAGCCTCGATTTCGACCGCGCCATTCAAAGGAAGTGCTGCAACTCCGATAGTTGATCGCGCTGGGCGATGATCGCCGAATGCAGCGACATAGGCATCGTTGAACTCGCCAAAGGTCGACATGTCGGTGAGAAAACACATGGTCTTCGAAATCGCGCTGAGATCTGCACCATATTCCGCCAATCGATCGGCAAGGTTGGCGACGGCTTGTGTGGTCTGCGCCGTCACGCCGTCGACAAGAGCACCGTCAACGACACCTAATTGACCCGAGACGATGATGAAATCTCCTGCTCGAACAGAAGGTGAATACGGTCCGATTGGTGTAGCCATGGCTACACCTTAGGTTGCGGAGTGCCACTGTGACTTACCGCTTTTGTGGTTCGCCGATCGTCGCTTCGAATGCGCGTGCCTCGTCCCAACGGCCTTCAGCGAAGCGCTTTGCCTGCTCAGACCAGGTCGATGGATCGTGCCGTCCGAAACGAGGGCCAGCATCTGCGAGCATCGATGTCAAGGTGTCATTCTCCGCGCGGGCGAGATCCCACCAGGTGCGAATTCCCACACCATGACACAGCCGTTCAATCGCAGGCCCAATGCCAACAATTGCTTTGAGGTCGTCTTGCACGATGCGACGACCGAGCACCGATGAGCCGAGGGCGACATCGGGAAGCGATGGCGTTGCCGTTGCACTGGCTTTGTCGGTTCCCCCATCGTTTTCGGAAACTGCATTGTCGCTATCTGTAGTGACCTCGCCAGAAGGAGTGCCCTCCAACGCCAGCTGCAGCTCTTTCAACGACTCGAGTTCGGCC
>JALRDI010000358.1 GCA_023257035.1 Ilumatobacteraceae bacterium
CGATTTCCGCTTTCGTCGCACTGATCAGTGGGCGAACAATTTGACCCGGGGGCACCTTCCTGAGTCGCATACCGATAAGCGTTGCAATCCGAACGCGAACGCCAGAAAACAACGCCGTGATCCACAAACCGATCGGCACGAAATACAAGATCAGACCGAAGAAAAATACAATTACGCCAAGTAAGACGAGAGCGAACACGTCACTTCCATTCATATTGCTACCTCATTTTTCTGGCGGAGTGTGTTCCTCGGATGAGGTCTCCGTTTCAGAGTCTCTCACGGATCGCGTCGGGCGCTCAATCGGGCGCGCAAGGCGTTCGTTTCCGTCAAAAAAGTTCAACCACCTTCGAGGCCGAATGGATGGTGATTCGCCCTGCGCAACGGTGCTCCTCAGCATGATTCCTCGGTCGACTCGCTGGGGTCGCGAGCTCCGGAACACAAACTTGATCGATAATGCAACAGCGATAGCTGCTCCGACCAGCGCAATCACCACAGTGAGAACTGCAGCCCGAAGTGTTCCTGTGGGCGCATAGTCAAGGTTTCGTCCAAGCAGCGACATCACCATGCCGGCGACGAGCGCAACTGTTCCGGCGATACCGGCGATACCAAACCCAGGAATTACGAACACTTCAACAGCGATGAGAGCAATGCCGATGGCAAGCAGCACTGCGTCTTCCCAGCCAGCAAGTTTTGCGAGCAGGTGGCCCCAAAAGAACAAGGCAAACAGCCCAACGCCACCTAAGGCGAAGAGTCCGCCAGAACCCGTTGTGGCCTCAGCGATCAGCAGACCTATTGCAGTGAGAAGCAAAAGCGCGGCGACTGTTGGGGAGGTGACAAATCGAGAAATCGTTTCAAGAATTCCTGGTGTTGCAATCTCTACTGGACCAACGTCGATACCAAGACCACTCAACACTTCATCGAGACCTTCAATTTCTGCTGCCGCAAGACCGCTTTCCACCGCCGACGATGCAGTCAAAGTGAGGAGGTCTCCTTGTTCAATCACGCTAAGTATCTCTATGTCGGGGTCAACCATTGCCGCTGCGTACGTTGCATCTCTTCCAGTTGCTTCTGCTGTTGACTCGAAAAGGCCGCGAACCGCTGAGATGGTTTTTGCGTCAGAGGTTTCTCCTGTTACTCCGTCGATTGGCGTCGCAGCTCCGATCACAGCGCCCGGTGTCATATAGATGGTGTCGGTGGCGAGAGCGATAAGAGCACCGGCACTCAGCGCTGTGGTATCTACAAGGGTGATCGTTGGCGTGTCGGTTGCGAGGAGTGCGTCACGCATACTGATGGCAGCGTCGACACGACCCCCGGGTGTGTCCATGACCACGATGAACGCACTTGCTCCACTGCTCTGAGCTTGATCAATCTGTCGTTCGAGAAATGCAGCAATTCCGAAATCGATTGTCCCTGATACGACGATGACGTGAACTTCGGTTGTTTCAGCAAGTGCTGGACGTGAGAGCCCGACGAGTGTCATCACGATTCCAAGGAACACAAGCAATGGACGTGAAATGAATTTACGGAGGCGGCTGACGCTGCCCGTTTGGTGCATGTCAGTAACCGCCGGTCGGGTCGTTATCCCAGATTTGTCG
>JALRDI010000034.1 GCA_023257035.1 Ilumatobacteraceae bacterium
CCGGGCATTAACCGGGTGGCGTATGACATCACGTCGAAGCCTCCGGGCACCATCGAATGGGAGTGACGAACACCCGGTCGACCTGATCGACATCATTTCGTAACATACGGTACGCTGAAGCCGTCATGGTTCAATCCCGCGATGTTCGCCCCCGACGTCGCCGATCTGCAATCGGCCTCGCAGCACTCGTGCTGATGGTGGTCCCTGTACTTCCTCAGGCTGCTCATGCACAAACGGTTGACCAGCAGCAGCAAGAAGTCCAGCGAATTGTCGACGAATTAGAGCGTCTCCACGAACGGGCAGACATCCTCATCGAGGATTACGCCGTCGCAATGGACGAACAGCGGTTACTCGGTGAAGACATTGAGATTGCAAAAGGCCGTGTTGCCTTGCGGCAGGCCGAGCTCGGCGAACTGCAAAGCGACCTATCGACGGTTGCCGTTCGCGCCTTCACCAGGTCAGGGTCAGACGTGCTCGGGCCACTGCTCTCGAATGCAGCGGCGTATAGCGACACACTGACTCGAGACCAGCTCTCTCGTGTTGCCCTCCGCGTTGGTGCGGGTACCACCGATGATCTTCAAGCGGCGATTCGCGAACTTGAACTCGAACAGATTGAACTCAATCGCCTCCGTAAAGAATCAGAAGATCTCGCCGCTCGAATCACAGGGATGTTGGATGAGGTCGAGTCATCAACCGCTCAGTATGAGTCCGCTCGTAAGTCTGCTGAACAGAAATTGGGCGCTCTCATTCGTGCTGAGGAAGAGCGAAGGGCAGCTGCGGCGCTCGCGGAATATCAGCGACAACAAGCCGCAGCCAATGCAGGAAATAGCGGAAACTCTGGCGGCTCGAGTTCTTCATCAGGAAGCTCTGGTTCAAACTCTGCCACCCAAGATCTCATAGCGAATTACCCGGCTCCTTCGGGCATGGCGGGGGTTGCCGTCAAAGCTGCGCTCGGGCAAATCGGTGTGCCGTACCGTTATGCGACCGCCCTCCCAGGAACGTCGTTCGACTGCTCAGGGCTGACGTACTACGCGTGGGCACAGGCAGGAGTGGTGTTGCCGAGAAATTCGCGGATGCAGTCAAATGCCCTTCCGTCGGTGCCAAAAACGGATGCAAAACCTGGCGACCTCATCTTCTATTACAACCCGATCAGTCACGTTGGGCTCTATCTCGGTGATGGACAGATGGTGCACGCGCCGGCACTTGGTAAGAACGTGAGTATCACGAGTGTGAACTGGGCCAAAGTCGTCGATGTCGGCCGTCCCGGCTAACACCGAATCTTCGCCCCGCACTAGTTTCATCGGGTATGTCGTCGATCCCCGGAATTGATAACGAGTCGGTAACTACGTGGCTGAATACCCACGTAGATGGGTTGGAAGGTCCGTACGACTTCTCTCTTATCGAAGGCGGTCGTTCAAACCTCACGTACATGGTGACTGATCGCAATGGTCGCCGATTTGTCCTCCGTCGACCGCCTCTGGGTCATGTTCTCGCAACCGCACACGACATGGGTCGAGAGCACAAAATAATTTCTGCCGTCGGAACAACAGATGTGCCAGTACCTCAAACCTTGGGGCTGTGTTCTGACGATGCGGTCAACCAGGCGCCGTTCTACGTGATGGATTTCGTCGACGGTGTTGTGCTCGACAGCCCTGAAAAAGGCGCGGAGCTCTCAGTTAAGCAACGAGAGGCGGTCGCGTTCAATCTCGTTGATGTGATGGCTGATCTACATGCAGTTGATGTCGATGCTGTTGGCCTTGGCGATCTGGCCCGTCGTGAGGGTTACGTGGAGCGGCAGGTGAGGCGTTGGACTCGTCAATGGGCTGACTCCCGCACTCGTGACCTTGCAGCAATCGATGAGGTTGCTGAATTGCTTGCGGCATCAATTCCCGAGCAGCAGTCAGTGTCGATCGCACATGGCGATTACCGACTCGGGAATTGCCTGACCGATCTTGAAAACAATCGAATAGCAGCCGTGCTCGACTGGGAGTTATGCACTCTTGGAGACCCTTTGGCCGACCTTGGATACCTCGGTGTGTACTGGGCTGATCCAGAGGGGAATGGACAACGCTCAAATGACCCAACCGGGGCAGGTCAGTTTCCGCCCTATGAGCAACTCGTTGAACGCTATGCCGCTCGCACAGGTCGGGATGTGAGCAATATCCCGTACTACGTGGCGTTCTCGGCGTTCAGGCTTGCCGTGATTTCAGAAGGCGTGTACGCCCGATATCTCCACGGAGCAATGGGGGATGACGTTGACCCAGAAATTCTTAATGGGTTCCGAGATGCTGTCGAAGAACTTGCGGTTGGTGCACTCACCACCCTCCGCAGCGGCATCTGACCGGAGGTCACTTCTGGCAGTGAATGACCCGGTGGTACATCGGCCGGTGATGGCATAACGTATGAGATGTGAATGCTGATCAGATCGAATTGACCGTCCCAGAAATGACGTGTGGTCA
>JALRDI010000088.1 GCA_023257035.1 Ilumatobacteraceae bacterium
CCGAACGCCCTCGGCTGTTACGACGAATCACCAGCTGATACCGCTCAAATCGTCGGCGAATACGCCACATCAGGTCTTGTCAACATTGTTGGTGGATGTTGCGGAACCACGCCGGAGCACATCGCCGAAATCGCCGCTGCAGTCGCAACACAAGCGCCTCGGGTACCGATGAGTCGACCACCGCATCTCGAACTCTCAGGACTCGAACGATTCGAACTCACCGACGACATCCCGTTCGTGAATATCGGTGAACGAACAAATGTGTTTGGTTCTCGCAAGTTCCTACGACTCATAAAAGAAGGCAACTACGAAGAGGCCCTCGACATCGCCAAAGGTCAGGTAGACGCTGGCGCTCAAGCGATCGATATCAACATGGATGAGGGCCTTCTCGACTCCGCTCATGAAATGACCACCTTCTTGCGTCTGTTGACAGCCGAACCAGATATCGCCCGCGTGCCAGTGGTCGTCGACTCATCACGCTTTGATGTCATCGAGCAAGCACTCGGCTGCCTACAGGGCAAGTCAGTGGTGAATTCAATTTCTCTGAAAGAAGGAGAAAGAGAATTCATTCGACAAGCCCAGATCTGTCGCGATTACGGCGCTGCGGTGATCGTCATGGCCTTCGATGAGCAGGGACAGGCCGACACGCTTGCTCGCAGGATCGATATCTGTTCGCGTGCATACGAGATACTCACCAGCACGGTCGGGATGCCTCCAGAAGACATCATTTTCGACCCAAATATTTTCGCCCTCGCAACCGGAATCGAGGAGCACAACACCTACGGAATCGACTTCATCATGGCAACGAGAGAACTCAAGGAACGCTTTCCAGCAACGAATATCTCAGGTGGCGTCTCAAACCTCTCGTTTTCATTCCGAGGAAACGACATGGTGAGAGAAGCGATGCACTCAGTCTTCCTCCTCAACGCAATCGAAGCCGGAATGCGCATTGGAATCGTGAACCCAGCGCAATTGGCGATCCACGACGAACTCGATCCTGAGTTGCGTGAACTCTGCACCGACGTGGTCCTTAACACCCGACCCGACGCAACTGACCGACTTCTCGAAGCAGCCTCGCGCTTCTCGGGAACAAGTGATGCAGCAACACTTCGTTCAGATTCTGAATGGCGCTTACTGCCAGTCGATGAACGCATCAGCCATTCTCTCGTAGCCGGTACGACCGAATTCATCGAAGCCGATGTTGAAGAGGCGAGGGCCGAACTCGGTGCCGCAGTCGATGTCATCGAAGGGCCACTAATGGCCGGCATGAATCGTGTTGGTGAACTATTTGGCGCCGGCCGAATGTTTTTGCCTCAGGTCGTGAAATCAGCCCGAGTCATGAAACAGGCCGTGAACTATCTCACCCCATTCATCGAGGCTGAACGCGCTGCAAATCCAGATGGGAGCGCTCCGACCTCAGCGGGAACGGTGTTGCTGGCGACCGTTGCGGGAGACGTTCACGACATCGGCAAAAACATCGTCGGAGTTGTGCTTGGATGCGCCTACTACACAGTGATTGATCTTGGCGTGATGGTCCCGACCCAACAGATTTGTGATGCGGCGGTCAAACACAACGTTGACATCATCGGCCTGTCTGGGTTAATCACCCCGTCGCTCGATCACATGGTGAATGTTGCAAGCGAATTAGACCGCAACGGCATCGCCACGCCCCTGCTCATCGGAGGTGCAACCACGAGCAGGCTGCACACTGCGCTGCGTATCACCCCATCTCGGCAAAACGGTCCGGTTGTACATGTTGCAGATGCAAGCCGCGCCTCAGGAGTGATCTCCCAGTTGCTCTCCCCAGAAAAGCGTGAGTCATTTCTCAGCGACATCGAGGCTGAATACGAGCGCGTCACTGAGAACTACTACCTCGCAGAACAACGCCGGGAGCGCCCTGACGTTGCAACCTCCAGGAAAGAACGAGCGCAACTCGAATTCTCATCTACGACCGTTCAGGCACCGTCGTTTACCGGAACGAAGAGGGTCCCACTTGATGTTGCGACACTTCGCCCGCTCATCGACTGGTCACCGTTCTTCTCAACCTGGGGACTTCGAGGCGGCTATCCAGCAGTACTTCACGACGAAGAAACCGCAAACGCGGCCAACGATCTCTTCAATGATGCACAGAACATGCTCGACGCCATCATCGCCGAAGATTGGCTCTCGCCGGTTGGCGTTGTCGGGTTCTGGCGAGCCGAGTCGGCTGGAGATGACATCGCGGTACTCAACGACGATGGCTCGCGACGAACAACGTTGCACGGGCTGCGCCAACAGCGAGCGGCATCAGGTGTGCGAGATCGCTCAAGCCTCTGCCTTTCTGACTTCATCGCTCCTGCTGGAGATAACGAACGTGACCACATCGGTGCTTTTGCCGTCACCGTCGGAGAAGGCGAGTACGAGCGCTCCAATGCCTTCGAATCTGCAGGAGATGACTATTCATCGATCATGCTGAAGGCCCTCGCCGACCGCCTCGCTGAGGCAGCGGCAGAATACCTGCATTGGCTAGTCCGCACCGAGTACTGGGGTTACTCCCCCGATGAACCCTGTGATCCCGAGGCGCTCATCTCTGAACAGTTCAGAGGAATACGACCTGCACCGGGTTACCCGGCACAACCTGATCATTCTGAGAAGGCCACCATTTTCGAGTTACTCAACGCTGAGAACGAAATTGGGCTTCGGCTCACCGAATCATGGGCGATGTACCCAGGTTCGTCAGTGAGCGGCTTGTACTTCGCTCATCCGGAGGCCCGGTACTTCGGAGTCGGACGAGTCACGCCTGATCAGGTTCGTGATTATGCCGAGCGCAAAAGCCTCACCGTCGAGCAAGCAGAGCAACTCCTGGCCCCAATACTTGCCTACGATCCAGAGCGAAGCTATTCCTGATACTCGTGCTCAGCCGCCGGATACTCGCCGCTGGCAACATCAGCACAGAACTGCTCTGCGGCCTCACGAAGAATTCCAGCAAGGTTGGCGTACTGCTTCACGAACCGCGGAATACGACCCGTTGTCAACCCCGCCCAGTCTGTCCACACGAGGAGTTGACCGTCACAGTAAGGGCCTGCGCCGACACTGATGGTCGGAATCGAGAGCGCCTCGGTTACGCGTTGGGCAACTGCTGACGGCACCATCTCGAGCACTACCGCAACTGCGCCGGCTGCTTCAACCGCTGTCGCATCGGCAAGTAACTGGTCTGCACCATCCCCGCGTCCTTGGATGAGATGCCCACCAAGACCATGCTCGCTCTGCGGGGTGAAACCGATGTGCGCCATCACCGGGATTCCAGCTGTCACGATTTTGCTGATCTGTTCAGCCGAACGAACTCCACCTTCAAGCTTCACTGCGTGGGCTTCGGTTTCTTTCATGAAACGAATTGCTGTTCGGAGCGCTTCGTCAGGACCAAGTTCGTACGAGCCAAATGGGAGATCTGCAATCACCAGCGCTCGCTTTGCAGCTCGAGCGACTGCTCGAGCCAACGGAATGAGCGCATCAACAGTCACTGGAATTGTCGTGTCATAACCAAAGACCGTGTTTCCTGCTGAGTCGCCAACGAGCAGGAAGTCAATACCTGATTCGTCAAAGATCTGGGCGGTAAGCACGTCATAGCTCGTAAGCCCAGTGATCCGGATTCCTTGTTCTTTTGCTCGGGCAAAATGGCGGATGCGGACACGCTTTGGTGCATCCGGATTCTCTACACCGCCGTAAGGGCGTTCAACTTCGTCATTGGAGTCGTTCTCGGCCACGGCGACACGCTATCCCTGCATCGCAGACACAGAACACGGATCACCGACGAGACATCATTGCGACAAACGTCACAAGGCGCGAAGATGGGGCATGGAACTTCTACCGAATCAACTGCCGTGGTGGATCGCTGGTCCCCTACTCGGCCTGCTCGTTGTTGGCCTATTCGCAGTCTCCAACCAGCCGCTCGGCGCCTCGGGTGCGTACGTCCAGACCATCAAGACCGTTCGGCGAGACTCCGATACCGTGAGCTGGCGAGTGTTCTACTTCGTCGGCATCTTTATCGGCGGCGGAATTGCGACCATCCTCGGCCCTGGCATCGAGTTCCGGCGCGGCTACACGGCATTACATGCCGCCGGCTGGTCCGAACCACTCATCATGGTCGTT
>JALRDI010000176.1 GCA_023257035.1 Ilumatobacteraceae bacterium
TCCCGTTCGACCATGGCAATGCGCCAATCGTTGAGAAACTCGGGAATGTGGTTGCCAGAGCCTGACCCAATGATGATGAGGTCGAACTCGTTGCCGCTTTCTGACATGTGTCCAGTCAACCACTTGCCTCGATACAAGTACTCATCGATCGCCTCTCGGTTCGGACTTCCTGCCGTCGCCACTAGCCTGAGGCCCATGTCTGGCCGCTACGTCGTTCGCACCTACGGGTGTCAAATGAATGAGCATGACTCTGAACGCATTGCCGGTTTACTTTCCGCCGATGGGTACGAAGAGGCAACCAATGAAGACGACGCTGACATTGTGGTGCTCAACACGTGCTGTATTCGTGAAAATGCGGACAACAAGCTCTACGGCAATCTCGGTCATCTGAAGACTTGGAAAGACGAAAAAGAGGGTCGTCAGATCGTTGTGGCTGGCTGCCTTTCGCAGAAAGATCGTGATGGTGTTCGAGGAAGAGCTCCGTACGTTGACGTTGTGCTCGGCACGCACAATGTTCACCGCACTGCTGAACTCATTTCTCACGCCCGCGAGCACGGCCCAATTACTGAAATTTTGGAAGCAGCCGTCGTTGACGAACACGTACTGTTCCCTTCAGCACTGCCGGTTCGACGCGAAGTGTCATATGCGGCGTGGGTCACCATTCAGATCGGCTGCGATAACAACTGTGCGTTCTGCATCGTTCCGTCGGTTCGCGGTGAAGAAATCTCTCGTCCGTTCGACGACGTCGTCGCAGAGGTCGAACGTTTCGTCGCAGACGGTGTGAGCGAAATCACTCTGCTCGGCCAGAACGTGAACTCCTACGGGCGAGATATCCAGCGAGCTGCCCGGCGTGACGGCGACGATGAGGCTCGTCTTCGTCCACTCTTCGCTGATTTGTTGACTGCAGTTGGCAATGTTGACGGAATTCGGAGGGTGAGATTCACAAGCCCTCATCCAAAGGACATGCGGCCTGAGACGTTTGCTTCGATGGCTGCAAGTCCTGCCGTCTGCGAGCATCTTCACTATCCACTTCAGTCAGGAAGTGATCGCGTGCTCGCGCTCATGCACCGTGGTTACACCGCAGATCGTTATCTCGAGCGGCTTGCCGATGCCCGTCTTCACATTCCTGACCTCGCTGTATCAACGGACATCATCGTCGGCTTCCCGGGTGAGACTGACGCCGATTTCGAACAGACGCTCGAGGTAACCGCAGCCGCCGGATACGACTTTGCGTATACGTTCATCTTCTCGCCTCGGCCAGGAACCGAAGCTGCTGAACTTGAGGGCGACTTCATTGATCCCGAAGTGGCAGGGGAGCGATTTGAGCGCCTTCGTCAAGTCGTTGAGAGGTCTGCTCTTCAACGTCATGAGGCTCGTGTTGGCATGATCGAAGAAGTGCTTGTTGAGGGCCCCTCGAAGAAGGATCCAACTGTGCTCTCTGGCCGCACGCGCCAGAACAAGCTGGTGCACTTCTCGCCGTCGATGCCGCTTCGGACCGGGTCATACGCAACCGTCGAGATCACCCATGGAGCACCACATCACCTGCTGGGTGAGTTTGTCGAACTCATTGCAGAACCGACTCATCGGCGTCGGATTCCAGTGGAGGCGCTCTGAGCGCTCGACCCCCTCGAGTTGCTGTTATTGGTTCGACAGCATCTGGAAAATCCTCGGTTGCGATGGCGGTAGCCAGCCAACGTGACGACATCGACATCGTGTCAGTCGACTCGATGCAGGTGTACCGACATATGAATATCGGTACTGCGAAGCCAACCCTTGCTGAACAACAGAGTGTGAAGCATCACCTCATCGACATCGTCGACCCGTCTGAAGAGTTCACGGTTGCAATGTTTCAAGAGCGACTTGACAATGCACTTGTGGCTATTGCCGGTTCGGGTCGAACGGCGTTGCTTGTTGGAGGAACCGGGCTGTACCACCGTGCTGCGGTCGATGGTCTCGACCTTGCGGGGTCATGGCCTGAAATTCGAACGCGTCTCGAAGAAGAGGCGAGTGCCCATGGCACACCGGCGATGCACGCACGCCTCACGCAACTCGATCCTGTCGCAGCCCAACGTATGGAGCCAACGAATACACGACGGGTCATTCGAGCACTCGAAGTGATCGAAGGCTCCGGCGAACTGTTCTCGTCATTTGGTAAGGGGCTAGAGGAGTACCCGCACAGCGAGGTCCATCAAGTTGGTTTGCGATGGCCGCGAGAAGTGTTGGCGCAACGCATTGAGCAACGGGTTCACGACATGATGTCGAGCGGTTTCCTCCAAGAAGTTCAATATGTGCTTGCTCTTCAGCCTTCACGAACTGCTCGCCAGGCCCTTGGGTATAACGAACTCATCGACCATCTTGAGGGACGATGCTCCCTCGACGAGGCGGTCGAGACGACGATTACTCGCACTCGACAATTTGCGGTCAAACAGGAGCGGTGGTTTCGCCGTGACCCACGAATCGAGTGGGTCGATATCGAGCATGATCCCGCTGTCGAGGCCGGATCAGTCATCACGAATCGACTGCCGTAGTGTTGGAGTTGCGATGAACATCAGGCTCACTCACCATCATGGTCTTGGCAATGAATTTCTCGTTGCCGATACCCGGCAACTTGTTGATGGTGTCGCGCTTGACCAGATGTCAATTGATTGGGTTGCAGCGGCGATGGCATGGTGCAACCCTGAGAGCGGCGTCGGCGCAGATGGTCTGTTACTCCTTGGGGGTGCGGGGTCTGACATGACGATGAAGCTCATCAATGTCGATGGTTCGCCTGCAGAAATGAGCGGTAACGGAATTCGTTGTCTCGTCCAGGCGGGATTTCTTGCCGAAGGGGCCGAGTTATCTTCGGTCAACGTCACAACTGATGCAGGACCACGCGTGGTTCAACTTGTCGATGTCATCGATGAGCGCTCAGTGATGCTGTCGGTTTCGATGGGTCTGGTCTCTCAGCTTGATGAACCCCAGTATTGGGAACGACTCGAATGTCATCCTGATCGCCCGGTGCGTCATCTTTCGCTTGGCAATCCCCACTCGGTCGTTGGCGTCGATGATGTCGATGCCGTTGATCTGCTCGACCTCGGTCAGCGTGTTCCTCATATCAACTTGGAAATCATTGCTCCGGGGCCTGAGCCCGATGCGATCACGATGCGTGTGCATGAGCGTGGCGTAGGTCTTACCCAGGCGTGTGGAACCGGTGCATGCGCGGCCGCAGAAGCCGCATTGACCTGGGGTTTGGTAGCACAAAGCGCTAACTCCGTCACGGTGCACATGCCAGGTGGTGACGCGATGGTTGCCATCGATAGCGAAACCGCTGAAGCATTACTCACTGGCCCCGCCGTCTTCATTGGCGAAGTAGTGGTGACTTTGTGAGCAACCCGTATGGGGAGGCGCTTGGGTCGACCCTGATTGACCGCACATTTCGAGAAAAGATTGTGCTGGTCGGTGTCACCTTGCCCGGGTCAACTGAAGACGACACCGAAGCGGGCCTCGACGAACTCGAATTACTCGTCGACACGGCTGGCGCCGATGTTGTTGCTCGAATGACCCAGCGTCGTACTGCGCCCGACCACACCTGGTTCATCGGACAGGGCAAAGCCCAAGAATTGAAGACGTTGTGTCTTGCCGTCGATGCCGACACGGTGGTGTTCGATAACGAACTGCATCCCGCCCAGCAATTTCAACTCGAGAAATTGCTCGGCCGAACTGCAATCGATCGCACCGCTGTCATTCTCGACATTTTCGGCCAGAACGCCCGCACACCCGAGGGCAAGGCCCAAGTCGAACTCGCTCTGATGCGTTACCGGCTGCCGCGTCTTCGGCGAGGAAAAGGAGCAAAACTCTCTCAGCAGCGAGGTGGTGTTGGTGCACGCTTCGGTGGTGGCGAAACAAAACTCGAGACCGATCGTCGTCAGATCAATCGACGAATTCGGGCGCTTGAAACCGAGTTACGTCAACTTGCCGAGACTCGGTCTCTGCAGCGTAAGCGTAGGGATCGCAGCGGTCTCGCCGAGGTGACGATCGTCGGATACACAAATGCCGGAAAATCAACATTGTTAAACCGACTCACCGATGCGGGCGTGCTCGCCCAAGATCGGCTGTTCGCCACGCTCGACCCTACAACGCGTCGACTGTCGCTTCCCGGTGGCGAACCGGTGCTTCTCACCGACACGGTTGGGTTTGTCCGACGGCTGCCACATGGGCTGATTGAGGCCTTTAAGGGAACGCTCGAGACCGCGGTCACGGCAGACCTTCTCGTTCATGTTGTCGATTCATCAGCGCCCGATCCAGAGGGGCAAATCACAGCAGTGCGAGAGGTTCTGTCTGAGATTTCTGCTGACGATGTCCCAGAATTCATTGTCTTCAATAAGGCCGACCTTGCAGAGGACGTCGCCAACGATCTGCTTCGTGACTACCCGGGCTCGGTTGCAGTGAGCGCCGTGACCGGCGATGGAATCGATCACATGCTTGCAACGCTCGGAGATCGGCTTCGTTCGCTTGACACCGTGGTTGAGTTGATGGTTCCTTGGGAGCGCGGTGATGTGATCGCTTCCATCCACCGTGAGGGCCAAGTCGTATCAACTGCAGAGGGTGAGCACGGGATGACGATTCGTGCGCGTCTCTCAGAAGCCTCGACCGGTCGGCTTGAAGAGTGGTTGGTGGAGCAAACTTGTTCGGAACTTTCGACGAGTCGCAACTCCGTCGATGACGGCCCGAACGGGCAAGATGGAGACGTGTCGAGTGCCTCTCAACGTGATGGAATGTCAAATGACGGCTGAACCGTTTGTTCCACCCCCGTATCCATACGACCGGCTCGATCGTCTCGCGCCACTCGGGGCTCACCATGAAGGTGGTGTTGTTGACCTGTCGGTGGGAACTCCGTTTGATCCCCCTCCCGCATCAGTGATCGCTGCGTTTGGCTCGTCGGGTGCAGAGCGTGGTTACCCGGCCTCAATTGGATCTGCTGCTCTTCGAGAAGCAGTCGCGTCATGGAGTGAGCGGCGTTTCGCTCTCACGGTTCCAACCTCGGCGATTGCTGCCTGTATCGGAACGAAGGAATTTGTCGGAACCCTTCCGCAGTGGATGCGACTGAGGAATCCCGATCGCGACACGGTGCTCTACCCAGCGATTTCGTATCCGACGTATGCAATGGGTGCGACGCTTGCCGGCTGCCGTGCAATCCCGATTCCTGTCGACGGCTCAGGGAGACTGCAGTTGTCGTCGGTTGACCCGAGCGATATCGATCGGGCGTTGTTGTTGTGGGTGAACTCGCCCTCAAATCCGACTGGTCAACTTGACGATCTTGATGCTGCAGCTGCGTGGGGGCGCAAGCACCGCATTCCTGTCTTCTCTGATGAGTGTTACGTCGAGTTCACATGGGATGGACCGCGGCGAACCATCCTTGAAAACGGCCTCGACGGAGTTGTTGCAGTGCACTCACTCTCAAAGCGCTCGAATTTGGCGGGTGCGCGAGTTGGGTTCTATGCCGGCGATCCCGACCTTGTCGGGTACCTCAGTGAAGTCCGTAAACATGTCGGCATGATGGTTCCAGGTCCGGCTCAGGTTGCAGGTATTGCGGCACTTGCTGACGACGATCATGTTGAGGTTCAGCGAGACCGTTATCTCGAACGACTAAGAGTTATGGCTGAGGTTGTTTCATCGTGGGCGAACTGTGAAGTCCCCATGCCCCAAGGAGGGTTCTACCTCTGGGTTCCGGTCGGGGATGCCTGGTCATTTGTCGAACAACTCATGACCGATGGAGGCGCTCTCGTGAGCCCGGGTGAGTTCTACGGGGAAGCCGGGGCTGAGTTTGTCCGGATTGCGGTAGTGCAGCCGACTGATCGCATTCAACTTGTTGCAGATCGTCTCACCAGGTCAGCTCGGTGAGTTCTCACAGCACGTCTCGAACGACTCGCCGTGATGTGGCACTGGTGTTCATCGCTGGCGTACTGCTCGCTTTTGGGGTGCTGTCAGTCGTGCTTGCAGGTCGACGTGCCGACGCTGCGGACGAGGCAGCAATAAGAGTTGTGAGTGGTTGCGAATCAGTGGTCGAGTTGCCCTCTGCTGGCCGCTATCTCGTGAGTATTGAAGTGGCAGGGCCTTCGTTATCGACGACGAAGGCCTGTCGAGAAGTGCCGGCTGGTCCGAGAGCGGGAACGCTGAGCGGAATACGGGTCGTGTCGACATCTGGTGCTGCGGCGACACTGCCGTTATCTGAGATCAATGCCAGCAGACTTGTTGCTGGCGGTCAACGTGGGTCGCTCGGTGTTGTTGACGTAGATGTGGCAGGGGAGTACGTACTCGCGGTCGAAGCCGCAGGGGATGTTGTTGCGACGATCGGGCCCGACCCGTCAGTAATTCGTTCGTCCGGGTGGTGGTGGGGAGTCGGTTGGCTCGTTGGAGCGTTCATCGCAGGACTTCTCGTGGTGCGTCCATCGTCTCGCCGTAGCGATCAAGCCGTTGGTATCACTGATTGGGCAGCACCACTGCCAACCGATCGGATTGGCTGAGCTTGTGCTCAGAGTCGCCGCATGACGGTGACGACGCGACCGAAAATTGACACCTCGTCGGCTGGAAACTCCATCTCGCTCATCGTGCTATTCGCTGGAATGAGCACAACGTTGGTGCCGCGTTGTTGATATGTCTTCACGGTTGCCTCTTCGCCGGGGATTCCCGCTACAACCACATCACCATTCTTGGCAGTGGTTTGCTGCACAGCAATAATGAAGTCGCCATCAAGAATTCCGAGTTCGATCATCGATTCACCACGGACACGCAGCATGAATAATTCGCCGTCTCCGGCAAAGTCGAGCGGAATTGGATGCACTTCTTCAACATTTTCTTGTGCAAGAACATCGGTGCCTGCTGCAACATCACCGATCAGCGGGACATGTCGCATTGGGCGGCGCTCCATTGCAACGCCTGAAGAAGGGTCCCAGGTGACCTCGATTGCTCGTGGCTTGGTTGGGTCACGCCGAAGGTAACCCAACTTGGTGAGGGTGTTGAGATGCGTATGAACGGTTGAAGGGGAGGTCAACCCAATCGCTTCGCCGATCTCGCGGACCGAAGGCGGGTAGCCGTGGTCTTGGATCTGAGCTTCGATGAACTCGAGGATTTGCCGCTGGCGGGCTGTCATGCCTTTTCCGGTCATGGAAGCATCGTACAGGCGTTCGATGCATGAGTCAAACACCTGTTCGTCGAACAAATGTTTGCTTTCGGGGTTGACACGAACAGACGTTCGTATAAAATATTCATCGAACAGATGTTCGGAATACATTTTCGCAACAGCGTGTAGTAGGCCGAATCTCCAGTGTTACACCCCTTATTTACGGTGTGACGTATCGGCAGTTCAAGGTTTCGAGGAGTTACGACATGAGCACATTTGCAATCCCCACAACCGATCTCAACATCCGGCGCCACACAGCTCAGATGGCGCTTCCCGTCCGCCGTCCGACTGCAGCGACCTACCGCCGTCGCCGTTTGGTCGTGGGCGGCATCATGGCCTTCCTCGCGGTTTCCGGAGGGCTCGCAGTGAACGAGGTGCTGACTGGTGCGAGCGGTGTGACCGCCTCCGCCGCCCCCGCCGGCTCAGCACCCGTTCGCTCAACCGTCACTGCACAACCAGGTGACACCTTGTGGTCGATTGCTCGTATCCATCACGGCGAGATTGATGTTGATCGTTATCTCGATCGTCTCATCACGTTGAATGGTGGAACGTCGATTCAGGTCGGTCAAGCAGTCGTCCTTCCCTGAGTGTCCTACCTGGGCGAATCGATCCCTGAAGGTGCCGTGTACGAGTCGCATTTGGTTCCTGCTGCGCGGTTGAGCGGTCGCACCACTGTGACGGCGTGAAACCCTGTGATCGAGAGCAAGCAGTAGTTACCTGAATCATCCACTCTGCTGTGGCTACTGTAAGGGCGTGCGTTGCCCGACCTGCCAGACCGATGAAACTCGTGTAGCCGATTCGCGCATGGCCGAAAACGGTTCCTCCATTCGCCGCCGCCGCCACTGCAGTGGCTGTGGGTACAGGTTCACCACCTTTGAACGTGTGGAGGAAGTACCTCTCACCGTCGTGAAGTCATGCGGCAAACAAGAGCCGTTCGATCGAACCAAAGTTGAGAATGGAATTTCAGCGGCTGCGAAAGGTCGTGGCATCAACGAAGATGTGATCGCGGTGATGGCGAGTGACGTCGAGGATGCCGTTCGCGTTTCTGGCTCGGTAATTCCAGCCACTCAAATTGGGGTTGCGGTTCTCGAGCGACTTCGGGTGGTTGACGAGGTCGCGTACCTTCGCTTTGCATCGGTGTATAAAGAATTCGACGGCGCAGCAGATTTTCACCGCGAGATCGAGTTGCTTACGAAGCAACCTCGGAACGCCGATTCCATCTCGTAAACAGACACTCGCTATCGCTCACGGCGTGCTGTAAGCGGAACTGCTGACCGAGCTCGATCGAAGATTCGATCATTCGTTGGCCGGGCCCCCCAACGAGCTGTGGTGACAGTGTGAGATTCACAACGTCAATGAGGTTGCGCTCATGGAGCGATGCGTTGAGAGTTGGGCCTCCCTCAAGCTGAATGAAACCGTGCTGAGGAACGAACTCCTGCAACTGGTCAACAGCTGCGCTGATGTCAACCGAGGTATCGCCCGCACGTATCGACCGGATGTGGCTTGGGACGACGCCTTCGGAGTGAGTGATGACGATCGCTTGCCCTGAAGCGAACAACGGTCCTTCCCAATCAAGGTCACACGAGTTCGTAACAACAGCGACCGTAAGGTCGGGCCGTGCCGGTGTGCCATACCCCTCGCTGCGAACCGTGCCTGCGGCAACGAGAACACATCCCGATGCGGAGCGAAGAGTCGAGAGCACCTTTCGATCAGCACTATTTGAGAGCCCTCCGGAGAGCCCATCGAGAGCGATCGAGCCGTCGAGGGACGCGACCATGCACAGTTCGATAGGTGCGCGTCCGTTGGACATCCGTTGTCGAGGCTCGGCGTAGTGAGCCGCAACTTCTGTGTCGTCGAGATGGGCGAACTTCGCGTTCACGCGTCCAGCATGGCATCGGCTGTGATGATTTGATGGTCATCCCCACAATGTCCCCAATATTTCTTGAGTCATCCACAACTTTTATGAGTTGTCCACTTTCGATCCACAGGGAGCCGTATTTAGGGTTGTCCACGTTCGCAGCGCCGGTGCGCGGAGGACTGTGTTGGGGGGTCAATTGGTTCTCCAATGTGGGGAGAGCGTCCCTGAACCTGCGCACCGGTGCTGAGTTCGATGAGGGCATTCGGTCAAATTTCTCGACTTTCTTCGAGCGGTCGTTGACACAGGCCTAACTACAATGGTGTAATTGCAGACCACCCCGAACACAACCAGTTGTGTCGGTGGTGAATTGAAAAGAGAGTGTTACCCAAGATCTTGTGTCGGAAAGCGAAAGCGGTTGTCGGCAAGGGGGGGAGTTCAGATCCACAAACAATGTGGGTGATCTGTCTTCAAGGTCAGTGGGTAGGCGGCAAATGGTTTAGGAAAAGCGAGGAGAACAACAATGTCATTGGCATCAGAGAACACAACAGAACTAGCGGCACCTGATGGCACCATTGGTATTTCACGTTTGTTCACCTCTCCAGGAGTGAATCCGTATGACGAGGTGGTGTGGGAGCGTCGCGACGCACGCATCACCAACTGGAAAGACGGCAGCGTCGCATTCGAGCAACTTGGCGTTGAGTTCCCAGAGACCTGGTCGGTCAACGCAACAAACATCGTTGCCCAGAAGTACTTCCGAGGAACCCTCGGAACCGCCGAGCGTGAGTCTTCGCTTCGTCAAGTCATTGAGCGCGTTGTGCGTACCATCACGACATGGGGACGTGAAGGCGGCTACTTCGCAGACGACGCTGAAGAAGAAGCATTCGCCGACGAACTTCGCTACATCCTCGTCACGCAGCGAGCGGCATTCAACAGCCCGGTGTGGTTCAACATTGGTGTCCCTGGAGTCCGCCAGCAAGCGAGTGCGTGTTTCATCCTCTCGGTCGATGACACGATGAACTCAATCCTTAACTGGTACCGCGAAGAAGGAGTGATCTTCAAGGGTGGCTCGGGATCGGGAGTGAACCTCTCAAAGATCCGCTCGAGCGCAGAGCTCCTCGAAGGCGGCGGTACTGCATCTGGCCCAGTCAGCTTCATGCGTGGTGCAGACGCATCAGCAGGAACCATCAAGTCGGGCGGTAAGACCCGTCGCGCCGCCAAGATGGCAATCCTCAATGTCGAGCATCCAGACGTCGAAGAATTCATCTGGTGCAAGGTGAAAGAAGAGCGCAAAGCCCGAGTTCTTCGTGACGCAGGGTTCGATATGGATCTTGACGGTGCTGACTCATTCTCGATTCAGTACCAAAACGCAAATAACTCGGTGCGTGTATCCGACGAGTTCATGCAGGCAGTTGTCGACGACGCTGATTGGAGCCTCGTCGGCGTTGTCACCGGGAAGGTCATCAAGACGATGAAGGCCCGCGATATGTGGCGCCAAATCGCCGAAGCCGCATGGGAATGTGCTGATCCAGGCCTGCAGTTCGACACCACTATCAACCGTTGGCACACCGCAGCAGCAACCGACCGCATCAATGGCTCGAACCCGTGCTCGGAATACATGCACATCGACAACTCAGCGTGCAACCTCGCATCGATCAACCTGCTGAAGTACCTCGATGCAGATGGCACCTTCGATGTCGATGCCTACCGCCACACCGTCGAGGTGATTTTCACCGCTCAGGAAATTCTCGTCGGCCGCGCCGACTACCCAACTGAGCCCATTGCTGAAAACAGCCGCCGTTTCCGCCAGCTCGGAATCGGGTACGCCAACCTTGGCGCATTGTTGATGGCTCTTGGCTACGCCTACGACTCACCAGAAGGTCGTGCATGGGCGGCCGCCCTCACCTCACTCATGACTGGTCACGCGTATGCGACGAGCGCTCGTACTGCGGCCCGTCTTGGCGCATTCGAGGGGTATGCGGAGAATGCAGAGCACATGAACCGCGTGCTCGGAATGCATCGCGATGCCAGCTATGAAATCGAGTTGGAAGACGTTGTTCCTCGTGAACTCGTCGCTGCCGGCCAGGCTTCATGGGAAGCAGCAGTGCGAGATGGCGCACTGAATGGCGTCCGCAATTCTCAGGCATCTGTGCTCGCTCCAACTGGAACGATTGGCCTCATGATGGACTGTGACACCACAGGTATCGAACCAGATCTCGGTCTCGTAAAGATGAAGAAGCTCGTCGGTGGCGGAACGATGCAAATCGTTAACCAGACAATTCCACGAGCACTTTCTCGTCTTGGATACACGGCTCAGCAGGTCGATGACATCATTGCCTACATCGACGAAAACAAGTCGATTCTTGGCGCGCCGCACCTCACCGCCGATCACGTCTCGGTGTTTGCATGCTCGATGGGTGACAACACCATCCACTACGAGGGCCATGTCCGCATGATGGGAGCGGTACAGCCATTCCTTTCAGGAGCAATCTCGAAGACCGTGAACATGCCTGAAGAGGCAACGGTTGAAGACATCGAGGCATTGCACCTTCTCTCATGGGAACTCGGCCTTAAAGCTGTTGCGATTTACCGCGACAACTGCAAGGTTGCTCAGCCACTATCAACTGCGAAGAAAGACGGCGACAAGGCTGATGATGCAGTTGCTGAAGCAGCAACGATCGCCGACAACATTGTCGAGAAGGTTGCCCACCGTCCCGTACGGCAGAAGTTGCCACGAACTCGTACGTCAAAGACGTTCGAGTTCCGGGTTGCTGACTGTAAGGGCTTTGCCACTGTTGGTGAGTATGAGCACGGCCAGCCTGGCGAAATCTTCCTGACGGTGTCGAAGCAAGGGTCCACCCTGGCGGGCATCATGGATGCATTCGCCAAGTCGGTGAGTTACGGCTTGCAGTACGGCGTGCCATTGCGGGCCTACGTAGAGGCATTCACGAACATGAAGTTCGAGCCAGCAGGCATGACCGACGATCCAGATGTCCGCTTCGCCGGTTCAATCATGGACTACCTCTTCCGCCGCATGGCACTCGAGTACATGACCTACGACGAGCGAGCAGAACTTGGCATCTTCACTGTGGCCGAGCGCACTCAGCCGACACTTCCTGGTGTTGAAGAGATGGCTGTCGAGTCATCAACTGGTTCCGAGATCGTTGCTGATCCGAAGTCGGTTCCATCGGTTGATGAATTGGTGGCAGGTCTCGAATCTGGAGCTATCGAGCCAACGGTTGAAGACAACACACCAGCTCGCGGTGTCGTCAATACTCCAATCGATGCGCCGATGTGCATGCAGTGTGGCGTCCATATGGTCCGTGCGGGCTCATGCCACGCATGCCCATCGTGTGGTAGCACCTCGGGCTGCAGCTGATCTAGCGATAACAACTTCACGGTTTGAGGGGCGTGCGTGCACGCCCCTCAGTCGTTTTTCATTGGCAATCTGTGCTGCCTTGGATGGGGCCACGATTTGCGTAATCACGTAATTTAGGAACATGACTGCAACCGATGAACTCTCTCGCATTGACGCCCTCATCGATGACCTTCTGACCGAGTGCCCGCTTCCTGCGACGCCGATGCCAGAGTTTCTCGGGGCGCAGTTCGACAAAGGGCTCGCGTGGGTGCACTTTCCTGCAGGTCACGGTGGTCTTGGTCTTTCACCAAAACACCAGACACATATCAATAGCCGACTGTTTGCGGCGGGGGCAGCGAATCCGTTCTATTTGAACCCGATGGGCTACGGCATGTGCGGCCCGACCGTCGTCGAATGGGGGAGTGATGAGCAGCGCTCTCGCTACCTTCGGCCGCTTTTCACCGCGAATGAGATGTGGTGTCAGCTGTTCTCAGAACCCGGTGCAGGCTCCGACGTTGCCGGCCTCTCTATGACCGCAGTCCAAGATGGAGAAGAGTGGATTTTGAATGGCCAGAAGGTGTGGACCTCCCTCGCTCATATCGCGAAATGGGGTTTGGTCATTGTGCGCACAGACCCGACCGCGGTGAAGCACAGCGGTATCACGGCATTTGTGGTCGATATGGAGGCACCTGGGGTTGAGGTTCGGCCGTTGCGGCAGATGACCGGCGGAGCAGAATTTAACGAGGTCTACTTCACCGATGTTCGTGTTCCAGCCGCAGAGATGCTGGGAAGCCCCGGTGAGGGATGGCGAGTGAGCCTCACCACATTGATGAATGAGCGAACTGCTATTGGTGGATCGACCCCTCCACGTGGGGCTGGCCCGATCGCTCACGCAGTTGAACTCTTCAACGAACTCGACGCCGATCTGAAGCCGTTCTACAAAGATCAACTCATGCATCTGTGGTGCGAGGCGGAAGCGATCCGCTTAAACAATCTTCGAGCATCAGCCAACCGCCGCATGGGAAGCCCTGGACCTGAAGGTTCCATCGGAAAGATGGCTGGCGCAGAGCACAACAAGAGGGTGTATGAGTTCTGCATGGGGCTGTTAGGCCCAAGCGCATTGCTCTACGACGATTACGCGAATGGCGGCGAAGGAGACGGACTTGATTCGATCTCAAGGGTTGCCTTTTTGCGAAGCAGAGCAAACACAATCGAGGGTGGCACTGCCGAGATCATGAGGAACATTCTCGGCGAGCGTGTTCTTGGGCTCCCGGGAGATGTTCGAGTCGATCGAGACCGTCCTTGGAAAGATGTTCCTCGCAGCTAATCACTGGCCGACCTCGCGCCGTTGTAAATAAACGACTTGGCGAATTACCGAAATTGTTAGGGTTCTCTCATGAGCCCTCAACTTTTACTGTTGCTGTTTGCCGTCCTCCTTGGTGTAATTGCCGCCCTGTTGTGGTGGAGGAGAGGGAAGCTTCAGGAGTTGCCTGTGCTTTCACCTGAGGCCGCTGGAGCGGCTCCAGACGGCAATGAGGTGGTGATCACCGGCCTTGCGGGAGGAGAGTCAGGTACCAGCCCGTATACGGGGGTGTCAGGCCTGCTGTTTGAGGCTGAAGAGGTGACCGAGTGGACCGAGCCCCGTAACGATGACAAAGGTGGCGACCGTCAAGAGCGACGCACCCGTAACCTCGGAACTGCGGGAGCATTGCTGTTCATTGAGGATTCCGGCTCGAAAATCGAAGTTCGATCAGGCAGCAACTTTGACATCACTGGCTTTCCGGAAACCCGAACAGCCAGTGAGCGGGGAATGCAGATGTCATTTGGTAGCGACTCCTCGTTCAGTTTGTCGCCAGGTAATCGACGCACATGGATTGAAGAACGAGTCGTTCGTGAGAATGACCGTGTCTGGGTACGCGGCATGCTCCGGAGCGGGGCACTTGACGGATCAGAAAAGAAACTTCACGTATCAGGCAAATCGGTTGATGCGCAGCTACGTCAGCAATTCATTGCGGTGGCTGTGACTTCGGTGCTCGCCGTTGCTTCGCTGGTGGGTTCGTTCTTCGTCTGAGTAAACCGAAACCCTACGCAGGACCGAAACGACTATTCAGCACGGCAGTTCCCGGCGGGTCTGAAGCCCACGGAGCTGCCTCTCCCCAGGTGTCGGCAAAGACGAGGTTGGAGAGCGGCCGTCGCCGGACAGGGCCGTGAGAACCCTTAGGAACTCCGAGGGTGATTGTCGCTGCAAGCGCAGCCTCATCAGGAATCTCGAGAAATGAGCGAAGTTCATTTTCAACGAATCCTTGAAAGCCGGTGAGCACTCCTCCGTAGCCGAGCGCCCGGGCAGCGAGCAACAAGTTCTGACAGGCGGGATACACCGACGCCCCTTCAGAGGGAGATGGTTCCCGATATCGGATCAGGCACGCAAGAACGAGCACAGGTACTTCGGCGAAGTGGTCAACGTAGTGCTGCATGGTTCGTGCCATACGTGCTTTTGGCGAGTCATCTTGAGTTCCTGAGCCGCTGTCGTAGCCGTCATCAGAACGTTTTGAATTCCACAGCGCTTGGGCGCCATGGGCGATGATCTGTTTCACGTGTGTCGAGCGTTCAGAATCGTTGAAAACCATAAACCTGAATGGTTGACGGTTTGACCCAGACGGAGCTCGAGTCGCTGCGAACAGCATTTTGTTGAGATCAGCTTCGGGAATTGGGTCGTCCGTGTATCGGCGAATCGCTCGAGTGGTGGCGAGTCCTTCGAGGAGGGAGAGATCTGTCACGTCCTCATCGTTACTTCGGCGAACAACTCTGTGTCGAATCGAGTGGGCTCGGTGTTGGCTTCCTGCAAATTGCGTGGAACGCTATAGGTGTGGCGCAGCGCTCTGAAAACCTTCGACGCCTTGATGGTGGTGATTTCGACGTCCTCATCGTTGGCGGCGGAATTAATGGTGCTGTCTCTGCGGCTGCTCTTGCGGGTCGGGGGGCTTCTGTCGCACTAGTTGATCGAGGAGACTTCGGCGCGTTCACTTCCCAGGAGTCATCGAACTTAGTGTGGGGTGGTTTCAAATATTTGGAGAACTACGAACTCGGTCTTGTGTACGGACTTTGTCGGTCTCGAAATGCGTTGATGAATGCATACCCAGACAACGTGAGAGAGATCGGGTTCCTTGCGACGCTTGATCGAAGCGCTCCGTATCGCCCATGGTTTGCAGGGCTTGGCGCAACTGCGTATTGGGCAATCGGGCGTTTTGGAACCAAACCCCCAAAGGTCTTCTCTCGTCGTCGTCTAGAACGCGCCGAGCCGGCGATTTCGACAGCAACTGCTCGAGGGGCAATTCAGTATCAAGATGCGTACCTCATCGACAACGATTCACGCTTTGTCTTCTCGTTTATCCGCTCGGCATTTGAAGCGGGAGCAGTTACGACAAATTACGTCGAACTTGTTGCCGCTGAGCGCCGTGACGGGCGATGGCACGTACATCTCCGCGATGTCGATTCGGGTCGAGAAATGTCAGCAACTGCATCAACGTTGGTGAATGCTGCAGGACCATTTGTTGATGGGCTCAATGAGTCGTGGGGAACATCAACCCGGCACCGAATCGTGTATTCGAAGGGCATTCACCTCGTTGTGCCTCGCTTAACGACCACCGATCACGACCGTGGTCTTGCCTTTTTTGATGATAGTCAACGTCTCTTCTATGTGATCCCAATGGGAAGGCGTTCAGTGATTGGCACGACCGATACCCGCGTTGATGAACCGTTCACGGAGGTGGACGATGACGATCGCTCATTCCTTCTCAAGCAAATCAATGCCCGAATGAACCTGTCAAAGCCGTTGGAAGTGAGCGACATCATCGCCGAACGCAGTGGTGTGCGTCCTCTGGTGGTGAAAGTCGAAGGTGAAGGTGCAGACGATTGGCGAGCGAAAGAATGGACATCGCTGAGCCGCCGACACGAGGTCGAATGTGACACGGAGCAGGCTGTGGTCACCGTGTTCGGTGGCAAGCTCACCGATTGCCTCAATGTGGGAAGCGAAGTCGCAGCAGAAATTGAGTCGCTAGGTGTCGAACTTGAGGACGACAGCCGTAATTGGTTTGGTGAACCCGACGCTGCAAGCCGTGCCGAGTTCTTCCGCCAAGCGCATCTCATGCATCTCGATGACATGCGAACAAAGCCGGGTACAGAGCCGCTATCGGTGCGGTTATGGCGTCGCTATGGGCGACGAGCCTTCGACATGCTTGAACAAATTCGCGACGACCCAACTATGGCGACTGATGTGATGGCGTCGGCTGATTACCTTCGGGTAGAGCTTCATAACGCGGCAGAGCATGAGATGATTGTCAAACTCGATGACTTCATGAGGCGGCGCTCGAAGATCGATCTCGTCGTGCCTGACGAAGAATTCGTTGGTTCTGAAGGGCTCGCCGAAGTCGCCCATCTGCTGTTCGGAAATGACGGTGGCCGGCGGCTCGAAGAGTTTTATCAAGATCGAGCGAACGCTCTCACTGAGTGACGAGGCTGTTGCCGCCCTTTCGCCCGTCGTAGATGCGGACGGGGTCATCGAGAACAATTCCGAGATCACCATCGGCTCGTAATTCAGCCTGGACATCAACGATGAGATGAGTGCGGCCGTACGACCATGCGCAGATCTCACCGTTTTCAACTTCAGCGAACGTGAGGTTGGCAGCGGTCGACCGTTTCTCGATATTGACGGTTGAGGTTTCCGGTGGCCCAGCGAGTGCCTCGAGGGTTGAGCACCGGTCAACGGTGATAAATCCCCATTCGAGCGCATCTGTTGCGGTGACATTGACTGCTACGACCGGGGCGTTGGTGTCGAGTGGTATGTGCAGCACTTCTCCACGATCGATGCCGTAATAGCAGGCTGAATCAGCGCAGCGACGAGTATCGAGAATTCGTTCTGGTTCGACGAGTGTGACCCCAAGTCCTTCTTCGTCGTCATCCGACAGAGTCCCGAGTACATCGACAATGAGGTCTGTTCCACCCCAGGAATACGCGCATGAGGTTCCTGCATTATCGGGTCGGATAACACTGAGATTCGCCCGATCTTCTTCAATCCGAT
>JALRDI010000191.1 GCA_023257035.1 Ilumatobacteraceae bacterium
AGGATCGACATAGTTACTACCGGGGTCGTCATTTTTCAGACGGTACCATTGATTCTCTGCGGGCCTATCTTTTTCGCTGGAGGGAACTCGATGGCCCGGCCGTCGTGAGTGAGCTCGGCTGCATCTTCCGCAACTGCTCGTGCCTGCTCGTCAAGATCTTCCACTCCAGCCAAACCGCCACCAGAAACTGCCTGATAGGTGGACGCAATCATGCGTACTAGACCAGCTTCATCATGAAGCGGTTTCAGAACTGGCATTGCCGCCATCGTGGTGCAATTGGGATTTGCAATAATTCCCTTCGGGATATTTCTCACTTGCTCAGGATTCACTTCACTCACCACGAGTGGCACTTCAGGGTCCATACGCCACGCCGATGAGTTATCGATCACGGTTACACCAGCAGCCGCAAAACGGGGTGCAAGCTCACGCGAGGACGTAGCACCAGCGGAGAACAACGCGACATCGAGACCAGTCGGATCAGCAGTAGCCGCATCTTCAACGATGACGTCAGCGCCATTCCATTCAAGTGTGCTTCCCGCAGAACGCGAGGACGCGAAAAAACGAATTTCCTCAGCAGGAAAGCCTCGCTCCACCAAAAGGCGACGCATAACACCGCCAACTTGACCAGTTGCACCTACTACACCAATGCGCATGACGGCAGGCTAACGGCGCACACCCGTGAGCAGTCGGTCGTTGCAGCGTTTAGGTAACAGTGGCTGTGATCCACCAGTGATTCTGGTTGATTCCATCGAAGCGGCCACGGCGGAATGCGCCCTGTAAATCGTCGACCGGACCACCTGACCAGATCGTCACTCCGTCAACCGAACCGCCCAGCGTTGCAAGCACCTGACTTGGCGAAATTCGGCTCACCTGCCATGCCAAGCGCGCAATCAAACGGCGCTGACTCAACCATTCTCCAACCCGAGGAAGTCTGAATGAATTGCGGACCACAATTCCAAGTGGAAGTAACAACGGATCAAGACGTGACGGGCCGCGGAAGTTGAGAGCAATGCGACCGCCAGATCGAGTAACCCGAACCGCCTCTCGAGCCAAATTCAAGGCATCACCTTGAGCGCAGTGCTGCAGGGTGAGATAACTGAATGCAAAGTCAACAGAATCATCGCCGAGTGCAAGTGACCGACCGTCGGCCACCTCGAGTGTGCGAAGGTGATCAGCACGTCCGTACCGAGAAACGGTTTCATGGCAGCGCTCAAGAAACCCAATGTCCAGATCGGCGGCGATGACATCACTGAATTCTCGAGTAAATGCAGCGGTCATCCGGCCAATACCAGAACCAATTTCAATCATCGTTTGCTGATGATTCTCTGGGTCACGAAGCCCAAAGGCTTCGAGGTACGCCGGCACTTCCTCGTCGCCGGTTGCTACAAAGTCTGCCAGTGTGAGGTGATCCCCGGTGGCGTTGTTGAACACCCAACCTGTCTCTCTGACAACCTCATCAGCGCTCATATGACGGTCGGACACTCGACCGGCAACCTTCCATGCAATGAGTTGAGAACGGGGACGCATCACGAGTGATTCTCGCACATCAGCGTCACTGACAACGGTGCAGTCGCTGTCACTTGCGTTCAGGCAATGGAGCCGAATATGACTCGCCTGAATCCAAACCAAATTCCGTATGCAACGAGCGGGCCGCAGTCTCGAGATCACTTGCGTTGATCACAACCGAAATGCGAATCGTTGATGTTGAGATCATCTGGATATTGACATTTGCGTCGGCCAAGCACCTGAACATGCGAGCAGCGATGCCGGGAGAGGTCTTCATGCCTGCACCAACCAGCGAAACCTTCGCTATTTCGCCGTCCCGGGTTACACCAGTCGCTGACATTTCGGTTGCGATTCTTGACACGATCTCTTCAGCAACTTTGAGATCCGCAGACGGAACAGTGAATGAGATGTCAGTCGTTCCCTCTGTCGAAGTGTTCTGAACAATCATGTCAACATTGACATTTGCGTCAGCAAGTGGTTCGAACAATGTGGCCGAGATGCCGGGCCTATCGGGGACTCCGAGCACAGTTAGTTTCGACTCACTTGCATCAGTGACAACACCAGAGATAATTGGATCTTCCATTGAAGGCTCCTCAGAGGTCACCCACGTACCGTGCTCCCAGGTGAAACTGGACCGTACGTGAAGAGGGACATTGTGGTTTCGAGCAAATTCGACCGAGCGCAATGCAAGGACCTTCGAACCCGCTCCTGCCATTTCAAGCATCTCATCAAAGTTGATGCGCGAAAGTTTGTGTGCCTGGGGGACAATCCGAGGGTCAGCGGAGAACACCCCTGTCACATCGGTGTAGATCTCACAGGCATCTGCATCGAGCGCCGCCGCCAATGCGACCGCCGTGGTATCGGATCCGCCGCGGCCAAGTGTCGTGATTTCTCGATCGGTTGACACTCCTTGAAAACCCGCAACGACACAGACGTACCCATCGCCCAATGCTTCACGAAGACGGTCGCCCTTGACCTCAAGAATTTTTGCCTTGCCGTGAGCGGTATCGGTGATGATGCCGACCTGGCTCCCAGTGAAACTCATCGCATTAATTCCGCGTTCAGCAAGAGCCATGCAGAGCAACGACATCGATACACGCTCACCAGTCGTCAACAGCATGTCCATCTCACGACCCGGATGAACGGTTGACACGTCATTCGCAAGCTTTAAGAGATTGTCAGTTGATTTCCCCATCGCCGACACGACAACGACCACATCCGACCCATGCTGACGGGTGTAGGCAACATGATCGGCGACCGCCCGCATGCGGTCAGGATCAGCAACTGAAGTGCCGCCGTACTTTTGGACGATGAGTGTCACAAGTCCGAAAGCCTACGGGCGTCAGGAACGGTCGGCGACCGTAAGAGAAACAACATCAAATTCAAGGAGTGAAGCACCCGTCGCCACCGGATGCTGAGGTTTCGCTTCACCCGAACCGCCATCGGTGTGGGTGTCACGGTGTTGATGGGCAAATGCTTGACCGCTTCGCCAAGCCTGAAATGCTTCCTCGCTCTCCCATCTTGTCACCACGAAGTAACGATCGTCACCAGCAGTCGGCCTGAGCAACATGAACTCCTCAAAACCTGGCTGGTTGTCAACCATGCCGGCACGTGCCGCGAAGCGCGCCTCAAGTTCTGGCCCCGCGCCTTCAGGAACCTCAATTGCATTGATCTTTACGACAGACATGTGAGCATCGTCGCGCACTTGGCGGATGTTCACGTGGTCTTGCTTCTCAGCGAAGGTTTTACAAACAGTAAAGTGGAGTCATGTCCGGAGCAACACAGTTCGCAGTGAACGGCTCGCCGGTCGAGATCACTGGCAACCATCCTCATCTGCTCTCCGCCCTTCGAGACGAACTCAACATCACTTCCCCAAAGGACGGATGCTCTCCCTCAGGGCAGTGTGGTTGCTGCACGGTGCTTGTCGACGGGCGGGCAATTGTTGCTTGCCAGCAATCGGTTGAGTCCTGCCAAGACAAAGAGATCACCACTCTCGAAGGACTGCCCGAAACAGAACGTCAACAATTCGCTGACGCGTTTGCCGCATGCGGCGGATTGCAATGCGGCTTTTGTATTCCCGGCATCGTTATGCGCGCCCATCATCAAATTGCGAAGAAGGGTGCTGACCTCACCCGTGAATCGATGGCGCCCCATCTCGGGGCGCACCTGTGTCGATGCACCGGTTACGTCAAGATCCTTGACGCCATTGAAGCCGTTGCCCACAACACCCCCGTTGAGCCACCGAAGGTTCAAGGCGGTGTTGGTGCCCGTGGAATGAAATATGAGGCTCAACCACTCACTCTTGGAGATCGTGACTATGTCGATGACATCCGAGTCGCTGGGATGCTTCACGCTGCGCTTCATCTCACCGAGCACACCCGCGCCCAGATCAAGGGAATCAATGTTGCACCTGCCGAATCAGCACCTGGTGTCATCTCGGTGTTCACTGCAGCCCATATCCCGGGTGAATTGAGATCGGGCCTCATCCACAAAGACTGGCCGTTGATGATTCCCGTAGGGGGAATGACCTCATACGGTGGCGACGTTCTCGCAATCGTTGTCGCCGAGACACGCGAGCAAGCAAGAAGCGCAGCCGAACTCATCGAAGTTGACTACGGCGTCCAGTCACCTGTCGTTGACCCGGTCGCCGCTCTTCAACCAGACTCGCCAATTGCGGTATGGGGTACCGACTCAAATGTGCTGTCGGTCAGCGCATACGAACGCAATGAGAGGCAGTCTGTCGATGAGGCGCTTGCCGCGAGCGCTCACGTGGTGTCTGAGACATTCACCACACAACGAATTGAACACGCATTCTTAGAACCAGAGTCGACGCTCGCTGTTCCATCTGGTGAAGGAGAAGGCCAGACCCTGCACGTCTACTCGGGTGGCCAAGGTGTGTGGGATGACCGAAACGACATTGCGGCGATCCTTGATATCGACAGAGAACGCGTCACCGTTGAACTCGTGTCGAATGGCGGAGCATTCGGCGGCAAAGAAGACATGAGTAATCAGGGCCATGCATCTCTCGCTGCATGGTTACTGAACCAACCGGTGAAGTGCACCCTGAGCCGTGAAGAGAGTTTCCGGATGCACGCAAAACGCCACCCAATCACCCTTGAGGTGAAAGCTGGCTGCGATGCCGAGGGTGTGTTGACCGGCCTGCATGTTCGGGCAATTGGCGATTCTGGCGCGTATGCCAGTGTGGGCATGAAGGTTCTTGAACGTGCCGCTGGTCATGTTGCGGGCCCGTATCGCTGGCAGTCACTCGACATCGAAGCGACCGCCGTGCGCACGAATAATCCCGTATGTGGAGCCTTCCGGGGATTCGGCGCCAACCAAGCGCAATTCGCAACAGAAGGCGTGATCGATCGTCTCGCAGAACTCGCCGGAATCGATCGATGGGAATTCCGTCGCAAGAACGTCATCTTGCCGGGCGATATCTGGGGCCCGGGGCAGATCATGGATGACGGGGCTGGAGGAGCGCGCGAGTGCCTTGACGCGATCAAAACCGATTACGAGAATGCACTCGCTTCGGGCCGCGCCGTCGGTCTTGCGATCGGTATGAAGAACTCTGGGCTTGGCAATGGTTTCCGCGAGGTTTGCGGCGCAGTAGTTCGTTTCCGCGGCGACGGCCGTGTCGAAGTGCGTCACGGTTGGACAGAGATGGGTCAAGGCGTTCACACAGTTGCGCTACAGGTCGCTGCTCAGGAGCTCAACATTGATGCCGAGCGCATTGATGTCATCGTTGATACGACTCGAGAGCTCGGGTTCGGTCAGACCACGGGAAGTCGCGGCACGTTAATGACAGCAGGTTCGGTGGCCGCAGCATGCGAAGCAGCCCTTGCCGCTGACTGTGCAGTTGATGTCGATCATCACGGCGAATATGTCGTCGATTGGACGCAGCATCTCGGTGACCCTGAGCATCCAAACCCCACGATTCACTCCTGCTTCTCATACGCAGCTCAGCTTGTCGAGATCGACCCCGATTCTGGTGCGATCGATCGTGTTCTTGCGGTACATGACGTCGGCAAGGCAGTTAACCCAACTCTTGTTGAAGGCCAGATCCAGGGTTCGGTCCACATGGGACTCGGTTACGCAATCAGTGAAGAATTCCCAAGTGACGAGCATGGAATGCCGACTGCTACGACGCTGCGACAACTCGGTATTCCAAGAGCCAAGGACATCCCAACAATCGATGTCAAGGTGGTCGAAGTGCCTCAGCCTCGCTCACCATACGGCATTAAAGGCGTCGGTGAAATTGGCCTCGTGCCAACGGCTCCCGCAATTGCCGGAGCGCTGTATGACTTGGATGGCGAACGACGCCGTACACTGCCCATGCGCCGCCAGTGACGTCGGCGTAGTTCACACTCCGTTAACAATCGAGATACGGGCGAGAAATCGCGTGCTGGCACAGTGTGGCTACCCCTACAAGAAGCATTAATCGCCGAAAGGAATCCCGTGGCGTACCAAGCTGAATACATCTGGATTGATGGCCATGAGCCAACTCCGCTCCTCCGTTCAAAGACCAAGGTTCTTGCCGATGAAGTAACCGATCCGCCCATCTGGGGTTTCGATGGTTCTTCAACCCAGCAGGCAACTGGCGACAAGTCAGACTGTGTCCTTCGTCCGACCTTTGTCTGTCCGGACCCGATTCGTGGTGGCCGCAACATCCTCGTGATGTGCGAGGTGTTGCTCGCATCAACAATGCGCGCACACCCAACGAACACCCGTGCCGCTTGTGCCCGTGTTGAGAAGAAGTTCAAGGACGACGCGATGATCTTCGGCCTCGAGCAGGAGTACACCATGCTTCGCCCAGACGGCTCACCGCTCGGCTTCCCAGCCGGTGGCGGACAGCCTGCTCCGCAGGGCCCGTACTACTGCGGCGTCGGAACCGGTCGTGTCGTCGGTCGCGAGATTGTCGAAGAGCACACCCAGGCATGTATCGATGCCGGACTCTCGATCTCAGGCACGAACGCCGAAGTGATGCCCGGCCAGTGGGAATTCCAGATTGGACCTCTCGGCCCAACCGCAGTCGGCGACCAGATGTACGTTGCTCGCTGGCTCCTTCACCGCATTGCCGAGGATTACGACGTAGTCATCAGCTTCGACGCGAAGCCAATGAAGGGTGACTGGAACGGCGCTGGCTGTCACACCAACTTCTCGACCGTTGCAATGCGTGAGAACTACAAGGCCATCACGGCGGCTTGTGAGGCCATTGGCAAGAACTACATGATGCTCGTCGAGAACTACGGTGACGGCATTGCAGATCGTCTCACTGGCCAGCACGAAACCGCCCCGTGGAACAAGTTCTCCTACGGCGTATCTGACCGCGGTGCATCGATTCGTATTCCATGGCAGGTTGAGAAGGACGGCAAGGGCTACGCGGAAGACCGCCGCCCGAATGCAAACTGCGATCCGTACACCGTCGCACAGCTCATCACCGAAACAGTGTGCTCCGCTGCTGCGAAGGGTTCCAAGAAGCGCTGATTTATTCAGCGTCACTTGGTGACATCGCTGCGAAGGGGGCCTCGTGCGCACGAGGTCCCCTTCGTCGTTTTTCGCTGCCAGAATGAGGATGAAGAGGAGGAATCATGCGTGAACAGCAAT
>JALRDI010000194.1 GCA_023257035.1 Ilumatobacteraceae bacterium
CGATGTAACCAGCATCGAACTCCTCCTGAGTCCGAACATCGATCACCACTGGATTGTTTTCATCGATAAACGATTGCGCCGATTGCGGGTCGAGCAACTGCACTTGTGCAATGGCCTGCACTACTTCTGCCGTTTCCAGAACCGGGCTGCTGGTTTCACCACCGCAGCCCGCCACACCACCAACGAGAACCAAACCAAGGAGTATCGAAGCCTTGCTGTTCACCCGGCTGACCCTACCGGGGGCATTCCCTTGACTACATATACCGTTCCGCCACACGCCAGCGGGCGAGCCCTGGAGACCTCACCATGCAACTGGCCATCCCGTCCGAATCTGGCCTGCAGCCCCTACACCACGCAAAATGCCCGGGGAATACCCCGGGCATTTCGAACTGGAGCGGACGACGGGATTCGAACCCGCGACCCTCACCTTGGCAAGGTGATGCTCTACCAACTGAGCCACGTCCGCGTAGCACAAGAAAATCTACCACCGCCGTCCGCCGAGCGGACATCGGTTCAGCAATCAGCCACCTGAGCCTTCAGCTGGCCGCAGATCAACCGTCAAGGTCAACACGCCATCGGTTAATTCCCAAGAAGCATCACTTACGATCGCAAAATCCATGTAGTCCTGCTTTGCCTGGTCAATGAATGCTTTCCGTTCATCACCGGCAACCGGGGGAAGCGGACGTTGCTTCACCGCGAGCGCACGTTCTTTGAACCGCTTCAGCATTTCATCGACGTCAAGACCTGGCTGGGAATCACTCATGAGTAGAGATTACTTCGTCGCCATTGCCTCCGTCATCTGGAATCACTGGAGTTGCTCCGGTTCGAAGCGAAGCCTTCTGTTCGGCATCAGCCTCTCGGTAACGGCGGGAACTCATCTCTTCGAGTACTGAGAGCGACGGGTCGTCGACGGCCGTTGCACGCCATAACCAGATGGCGAGACCAGCGAGCGCGATCGACAGCAACATGAGGACAATGGCAATGACGACCACGGTCGCTGACGCAGAGGCATCCCCAACTGACACGTCTGCCGCCAACTGAGTTACCTGCCGATTCAACATCACCTCTGAGTGTGCCAGACCTACCGCTGATGTTGCGAGCAAAAGAATGTTGTCCGGCCCGCAAGCGTGACGCGCTCGAGAGGCGTACCATCGAGAGGACACACCGCGTGCGCCCTTCTGATACCCGGGTGAAGCGTTCCTGTATGGCTGCCACCACGACCCCCTAATTCAGAGACTGTCGTGGAAATCTGCTGACCAAGCCTCGTGAGTTCATCTTCCGTCAGTGAAGAAAACGGTCGACGCGGATCAATGTCAACGTGAAAGAGCACCTCATCAACCAGCATGTTGCCGAGTCCAGCAATGACGCCCTGATCGAGAAGTAACGCCTTTGTCGAGATCTTTCTGTGACGACTTGCAGACAGCGCATCTGCGAGGTCACCCTCGTCGGCCATGAGATCAACACCCAGCGTCGACCAATCTGGATCGAGAGTGAATCGCGCCCACCGGCGAGGATCGTTCACCCGCAACGAACCCTTCGCCGTGACCACCACTAGACGGTCCCACTCATTTCGCTCTTCAACAGGCCCGTACTCGAGTGCCGTAATCGGTGCGACGTCGTTGACGATGAGTCGACCGGTCATCGCGAAGTACATCTCAAGTCGCGCGCCATCGAGAACAATCGCAACCCGTTTCCCATGACGCTTGATGCCGATGATGTCGCGCCCAACGAGACTTGCCATCTCCCTCGGGTCTGCGCAACGTTCGTCGACGTCAATCGAGATAATCCTGTGACCGACAACCTGTGCAGCAGCAACCGCATAGATTTCGGCCTCAAGCCCTTCGGGCATTAGCGCTAGTCCAGCCGTTCCAAGAATTTCGTGATGGGTGCGCTCATCTGCTCAGTCTCCATGAGGAAGGCGTCGTGACCGTGGGGTGAATCAATCTCGACAAACTCAGTTGGTGCGCCCGCCGCGATAAACGCTTCTGCGATCTGTCGTTGCTGATATGCGGGATAGAGCATGTCACTTGTTACGCCGATCGACAGGCATGGCATATCGACATCTCGCAGCGCCCGCTCAATCGACTGGCGCCCCCACGAGATGTCGTGGAGGTCCATCGCCTTCGAAATGACGAGGTAACTGTTGGCATCAAAACGCCGTGCCAACTTCTCGCCGTGGTAGTTGAGGTAACTCTCAACCTGAAACTCTTGCCAGAGCCCAAAACGATCACCCGTAGAACGATCGGCCACAGCGCGTCCAAAACGTTCTGTGAACACGTTGTCACTTCTAAAGGTGACTTGAGCAACCTGCCGTGCGATTGACAACCCTTCGGCTGGACCATCTCCGGGAGCAGCTTCGTAGTAATTGCCGTCCCGCCATTTAGGGTCGATTGCTATCGCTCGTCGGCCGATCATTCCCCACGCAATCTGTTGGGCGGACGCCTGCATGCAAGTCGCAATCGGAATGATCGACCCCACTTTGCGGCGATATGTTGCCGCCCACTCCAGCACCTGCATGCCGCCCATTGACCCACCGATAACAGAGACCCAACGCTCAACGCCGAGGTGCCGCGACAGGCGTTCTTGGGCTCGCACCATGTCCCTAATCGTCACCACTGGGAATTCAGGTCCATAAGGGGATCCATCTGCGCTGTCGGGATTCGGTGAC
>JALRDI010000247.1 GCA_023257035.1 Ilumatobacteraceae bacterium
CGATACGACGTGATGAAAATGTCACCGACGACGACAATGTCCACAACGACAAGACAAGACGCCGCCCCTCGGCGATGTGAACATTACTCGCCCTGTCCTTCGTCGTCGGCGACTCCTGCATTCGATGACAACAAAATGAAGACGACGAATACAAGAACGAACACGAAAACGATGAACCAAAGATCATAGACTACACAGGATACAAATTCGAAGACACGAAATGATGTCGATCAGGTCGACCGGGTGTTTGTCACTCCCATTCGATGGTGCCCGGAGGCTTCGACGTGATGTCATACGCCACCCGGTTAATGCCCGGCACCTCGTTGATAATCCGCTGCGACATGCGTTCGAGCAGGTCGTATGGAAGTCGAGCCCAGTCTGCGGTCATGGCATCATCACTCGTCACCGCTCGAATGATGATCGGATGGCCATAAGTGCGCTCATCCCCCATCACCCCAACCGAACGAATGTCGGGAAGCACAGCAAATGCCTGCCAGATCTCACGCTCGAGGCCAGCGAGCGCGATCTCTTCACGCACAATCGCGTCGGCCTCTTGTAGCACCGCCACTCGCTCAGGTGTGACCTCGCCAATAATGCGCACACCCAACCCGGGACCAGGGAACGGCTGGCGCCAGACCATCTCATCGGGTAAACCGAGTTCGGTTCCAAGCGACCGAACCTCGTCTTTAAAGAGCTCTCTCAGCGGTTCGACCAACTCAAGGGTCATGTCATCTGGAAGCCCACCGACATTGTGATGGCTCTTAATAACCTCCGCAGTGCCGTCGACTCCGCCACTTTCAATGAGGTCGGGGTACAGGGTTCCTTGAACCAAGAATTTTGCTTCTGATAAGCCGCCGGTGTGCTCTTCAAAAATACGGATGAAGAGTTCTCCGATTGCCTTGCGTTTTGCTTCTGGCTCAGAGATGCCGGAGAGTCGCTCGAAGAACCGTTGCCCTGCATCGACATGGATGAGTTCGATACCCATATTTCGGCGAAACGTCTCAACAACCTGTTCGCTCTCGCCTTTGCGCATGAGACCGGTGTCGACGTAGACGCAGGTCAATTGAGCGCCAATCGCTCGGTGAACGAGTGCTGCGGCCACCGACGAATCAACCCCGCCCGACAATCCGCAGATAACCCGAGCATCACCGACTTGTTCCTTGATGAGCGCTACCTGCTCATCGACAACGGATGCCATCTTCCACGACGGGGTACACCCAGCCAGAGTGTGAAGGAATCGCCTAAGCACCGCCATGCCATGTGGCGAGTGAACGACCTCTGGATGGAACTGCACTCCCCAAATTTGGCGGGACGCAGACTCAAGTACGGCGACAGGAGCATCGGGAGTGCTTGCGGTCGCAACAAAACCTTCTGGCACTTCGGTGATGGCATCAAAGTGACTCATCCATACGTCATGTAGCTCGGGTACATCGTCGGTGAGCAGGTCTGAGGATGCAATTCGGGTCATTTCAGCGCGCCCGTACTCGCCGCGCATTCCTCGGCCGACGGAGCCACCGAGCTGAGATGCAATGAGTTGTGCCCCGTAACAGATACCGAGCACCGGAATGCCAAGTTCATAAATAGCGGGGTCGAGGGTGGGGGCACCTTCAACGTGGACGCTCTTTGGGCCACCCGAAAGAATGATGGCTGCTGGTTGTGCTGCTGCAACTTCTTCTGCCGTGATGCGATGCGGGACGATGCGGGAGTAGACGCTTAACTCACGAACTCGACGTGCGATGAGTTGTGCGTATTGCGCTCCGAAGTCAACGACGAGAACTTCTTGGCGGGCGGACGAGTCGTTTGTCGAAACGGCAGAGGTCACGCTTCCGATGGTAGACATTCGATGTGGTCATTCAACCCTCCGCCAAAGATCATCGGAAAGAATTTTCTCCCCGACTCAAGCTTGTCGTCATTGCCTCGATCGCTGCTCTCACATTTATTTCGCCAATCGCGACTGCGGATGCGGCCGAAGAGGGCGACATGGGCGGTACCGATACACCAACTGTTACCTACAACGACTTCATCCCTGAGGAACGCGATCTCAGCGATTGCATCAGCGCCATTCCCAAGCCCGGGTGCGGAAGTGATGCAAAAGGTGGATGGCGGCAGATGCTCGTGCTTGGCCTTGTTGTCACTGGCTTGGGATTTATTGGATGGCGGGTGATCGCTGGTGCCAGAAAAAACTTGGCTTCTTCAGTGCCTCAATCAACCGATGAATAGAGCCTGACGAGAAGATCAACAAGCATTCGTCCGGTCGCACCCCAGACGGTTTCATCGGCAAGTTCAAAGAAGTGCAGAAGTCGGTCGGTCGGCGGACTTCCCCACAGCTCGCCATGGTACGTGCCGGATGCAGTGAGCACATTAAGCGGTACCCACATCACCTTGTCCGCCTCCATTGTTTGCGGAGCCAACGGAACAGGCGCCTCGAGTAAACCAACCTTTGGAATGATGTAGCTCATACTCACCACAGTGTTTACGTGCGAAAGTTCGCCAGTAATCGTCACCAGTGAAGGATCAAGACCGACCTCTTCATGGGCCTCGCGTAGCGCAGTCTCGGTGGCGGTTTCACCTGGATCCATTCGTCCACCAGGAAACGAGATCTCACCTTTGTGCTGGCGAAGCGCTTGAGAACGACGGGTGAGCAACACTTCATATCCGTGTTCTCCTGGCGCTAGCGCGACAAGGACAGCAGCGTGACGAGCCTCATCGAATGCTGGCTGAATAGGCAAGTCCTCAGAGTCAACAATCTCGTTGATCAAGTGGCCCGAGATTTCGAGATTGACACTCGAATTCCACGGAGTCGATTCGACACGACTCCACACCTTCGGGCGCGGAACAATTTGCGCTCCACCCCGAGGCGTTTCTTCACTCACTCGTTGAGGCCCCGGGAACCCATCCTGACTGAACCAACTCGTTGAGTACTTCAGCCATGCCTGCGGTCTTCAAGTTCGCAAGCACTTTGCCTGGAAGTTGCTCACCGCGTTCCCACTCATCCCATGCGGTCTGCAACTTGTTGAGATCAGGGGCTGGACGTTCAAAAGCCATGTGAGCATTCTACGGACTGATTGATTGAGCGTCGCTTTCAGCAATTACTGAAAAATGCAATGGAGCCCGGGCGAAAGCCCGGGCTCCATCAACACGACACAAGGTCGCATGAGCGTCACATCATGCCGCCCATACCTCCCATTGGGTCCATTCCGCCACCCATTGCTGGGGCGGGCTCTGGCTTGTCGGCAACGACGCACTCGGTCGTGAGGACAAGCGCAGCGATCGATGCAGCATTTTGCAGCGCTGCACGGGTCACCTTGGCAGGGTCGATGATGCCAGCCTTGACGAGGTCGGTGATCTCGCCAGTTGCTGCGTTGAGGCCAACTGCCCCAGACTCAGATTCAACGGCTTGAACCATGACCGAACCTTCGAGGCCTGCGTTCATTGCAATGTTGCGTGCAGGAGCCACAAGTGACTCGTAGACCAAGCGTGCGCCGGTCTGCTCGTCGCCCTCGAGGGCTGCGACGACATCGGCAACTGATGCACGGGCACGAACGAGTGCGGTACCGCCACCGGCGACAACACCCTCTTCGATTGCTGCACGAGTTGCTGACACGGCATCTTCAATGCGGTGCTTCTTCTCTTTGAGCTCGACCTCGGTGGCTGCGCCAACCTTGATCACAGCAACGCCGCCAGCGAGCTTTGCGAGACGCTCTTGGAGCTTCTCACGGTCCCAGTCTGAATCGGTGTTGTCAATCTCAGCCTTGATCTGATTGATACGGCCAACGACATCTTCTCCAGAGCCGCCACCGTCGACGATGGTGGTTGCATCCTTGGTGATGATGACGCGCTTTGCGGTACCGAGAAGGTCGAGAGTGGTGTTCTCAAGCTTGAGGCCAACATCTTCGCTGATGACCTGTCCGCCGGTGAGAACTGCCATGTCCTGGAGCATTGCCTTACGGCGATCGCCGAAACCAGGGGCCTTGACCGATGCTGAAGCAAAGGTTCCACGGATCTTGTTGACGACGAGAGTTGCGAGTGCTTCGCCCTCAATGTCTTCTGCGATGATCACGAGTGGCTTGCCGGTCTTCATGACGCCCTCGAGAACGGGAAGAAGCGACTGAACGGTTGAGATCTTGCCCTGGTTGAGGAGGATGTATGGCTCCTCAAGGACTGCCTCTTGACGGTCGGTGTCGGTCACGAAGTATGGCGACAAGTAGCCCTTGTCGAACTGCATACCCTCGGTGAACTCGAGCTCGGTGCCGAATGTGTTCGACTCTTCAACGGTGACAACACCGTCCTTGCCGACCTTGTCGATCGCCTCAGCGATGACCTCGCCGATTGAACTGTCTGCAGCTGAGATGGTTGCAACGTTGGCGATGTCTGACTTGTCGTCAACATCTTTGGCCTGAGCAAGGAGCGAGTCAACAGCTGCCTTGACAGCCTGCTCGATGCCCTTCTTCACGCCCATGGGGTTGGCGCCGGCAGCGACGTTCTTCATGCCGACCTGCACCATTGCCTGTGCGAGCACAGTTGCGGTGGTGGTTCCGTCACCTGCGACGTCATTGGTCTTCGTCGCAACGTCCTTCCCGAGCTGGGCGCCCATGTTCTCGAACTCGTCTTCGAGTTCGATTTCCTGTGCGATGG
>JALRDI010000312.1 GCA_023257035.1 Ilumatobacteraceae bacterium
CCGACGCCCGAACCACAATCGAAGTTGTCACCGCCGGCCAGTACCAAGTGTGGGTTCGAACAAAAGACTGGGTTCCTACTCACCACCCCGGCCGCTTCAACGTTGCAATCAATGGTCGGCTCATCGAACACGAATGTGGCAGTCATGGGGGAGACTGGGCTTGGGAACACATCGGCGAAATCGATCTGCAGCAAGGAGCGGTTGATATCGCGTTATGTGACCTCACCGGATTCGATGGAAGGTGCGACGCACTCTTCCTGAGCGCAACAGGTTCTCAACCGGTTGACGGAAACGACGATGATTCCCATCGGTGGCGAAAAGAACGGCGGGGGCTGCCGGCTGAACCCGAAGATTCCGGCAGTTTTGATGTCGTCGTCGTCGGTGGAGGAGTAACCGGATCTATTGGTGCTTTAGCGGCCGCTCGCCTCGGCCGAACAGTGGCGCTCATTCAGAATCGGCCGGTGCTTGGTGGAAACGCAAGCACTGAGATAGGCATTGGGCCCCGAGGTGAAAAAGGCCCATTCGTAGCGGAAGCGATTTCGAGAACTCCCGAAGGGAATCTTCAGGTTCACCAACAACTTGATGCAGATCCAAATGTTGAGATCTTCACCGAGTTTCAAGTTTTTGATCTCGTCTCCGACGCAGGAACAATTATGTCCGTTGATGCTCGACACGCCCGTAGCGGGAGAGATATCCGCATTTCTGGGACTCAATTCATTGACTGCACCGGAACTGCAATTCTTGGAATGTTGTCGGGTGCGCCGACCATGTTTGGAATTGAGAGCGCCTCAGAATTCGGTGAGTCACACGCCCCACCTGAACGCCTTGACCAGCACCACGGCCACACTCTGTTCTTCCGCACGCGAGAGGCCGATCACCCTGTCGACTTTCCTGATGTGCCATGGGCCACCGAAGTCGCCAAAGATTTCGCTGACCTCGGAGGACAAGCGATAGAACCTGGTCGAGATAATGGCGATGGGCCGGTCATCGAGGCCTTCCGACCTGATGAAGATGATTCATTTGGGAACCTCACGAGGAGACTTACTCACTACTGGGAATACGGACAGTGGAACGACCCTTACACGGAAGGGGAACACATTCGAGACCACTTGCTGCGAGCGGTGTACGGGACGATGAGCAACATCAAAACGATGGAAGCCGACAAGTGGGCCAACCTCGAATTTGACTGGGTCGCCTTTGTGCCCGGTCAAGGAGAGTTTCGTCGCTACGTTGGGGATTACATCCTCACCGAAAATGACATTCGGGAGCACAAAGAATTCCATGATGCGATTGTCGAAAATTCAGGTGCGTTTTGCCTGCACCATCCGATCCACGAGGACTACGACTTCCGTCTGAAGGCGTGGACATGGGACACCCGAGACGACCTGCCGTTTGCGATCCCGTTTCGCTGCCTCTACTCGTCAGAAATTGACAACCTCATGATGGCCGGCAAGCACATCAGTGTCACCCATGTTGCAGGATCGGTTACCAAGTTCATGGGTAACGGTGCTCAGCACGCAATCGCAACAGCCTGTGCTGCTGCGCTGTGTGTCAAGTACGGAGCGACGCCCCGCCAGATTCATGACAACCACCTCTCGGAGCTTCAAGCACTCGTTGCGGACATCCACTCCGCCTGACCGACGAAAGTAGTTGACGACCGCTTGCCGCAGATGTGTTAGACACGAATCATGACGACACAAGGCATTCATCACGTTGCTTACCGGTGCAACAACGCCAAAGAGACCGTCGATTTTTATAAGGCGGCACTCGACATGGATCTCGTTCTTGCCATTGCAGAAGACAAGGTCCCATCAACTGGTGAACCGGACCCGTATGTGCATGTATTTCTTGACGCTGGTGCAAACAACGTCCTCGCATTTTTCGAACTGCCAAATTCTCCAGCGATGGGCAAGGATCCAAACACCCCTGATTGGGTGCAACACATCGCATTCCACGTCGCTGATTTCGATGCACTGACTCGGGCGAAAGAGCACCTAGAAGCGATGGGTCTCGACGTGCTCGGGCCGATCGATCACGGCGTCTTCGACAGCATCTACTTTCATGACCCGAATAACCATCGACTCGAACTCAGTGCGTGGCGGGCATCGCCCGAAGATCTCCAACAGTTACGGGAGATCGCACCAGTAATGATTGCCGAATGGGATGCAACTGGGAAGATCCCCACTCACACCCAGTCACTGCACGGTAGTTAGCCGCCTACGGTCTGCATCCTCAGGACCTCAGAGGTCCCGCCGAACAGATCGTTACGCTGAGATTGTGACTCAGGCGACGTATTCGACACAGCACGAACTTTCACAGCGCATCCAGACTTCGATTGCCATTGCGGCGATTCTGGTGATCGGCGTGTCAATCGTCGCCAACGGCGTCACCGCCGGCACCCTCTTTCCACTCATAGTGTTCATTGCGGCTGCTGGATTCCGCCGGATGAAGGTGGAAGTCAATACGGCGACGCTCACGGTTGCATTCGATTACGGCTGGCCTCGCCGCACAGTTGAACTTGCAATTGTCGTCGATGTGTCGACCCATCGCATGAGAGCTATTTATGGATGGGGAATTCGAATTGTTCGAAACGGCACGCTCTGGCGAGCGGCAGGCCACGACGCTGTTCGGCTCGAACTGTCAAGCGGTCGCTATCTCTACATCGGCGCAGCAGATTGCGAAGAACTGGCACGCGAAATCAGCGAGCGGTTGCCCGC
>JALRDI010000064.1 GCA_023257035.1 Ilumatobacteraceae bacterium
TCCCGCGCAGTCTCAGTCGCCTCACGCCCGCTCAATTGATCATGCGCGTGATCACGATAGTCCTCACTTGTGTGACGACTGAACATCCATGCTGCAGTCTTAACCTGCCGAGACCACCGCAGAACTCGCCACACAGATCGAAACCAAATGGCAAGACTCATGGGATACGAACGGCACTTTTAATTCGCCGAACCCGGCAGGGCCCCTTGCTGACGCCAGCGCACTCAAAGATCGAGGCGAGAAACTGTTCGTTCTCGACATGTTTCCGTACCCATCTGGGGCAGGACTTCACGTCGGTCATCCTCTTGGCTACATCGGCACCGATGTGTACTCACGTTTCAAGAGAATGACGAACCACAACGTGCTGTACACGATGGGGTTTGATTCATTCGGGCTTCCAGCCGAACAATACGCAGTTCAAACCGGACAACATCCAGCGGTCACCACCGACGAGAACGTCGCAAATATGCGGCGGCAACTCCGCCGGCTCGGGCTGAGCCACGACCGCCGCCGCTCAATTTCGACCACCGACCCTGAGTACTACCGCTGGACTCAGTGGATCTTCACCCAGATCTTTAATGCGTGGTACGACAGCGACTTGGAGAGATCTCGACCGATCAGCGAACTCATTGCCGAATTTGAATCAGGTGAGCGAACTCCGTCAAACGGGCGGCCATGGGCAGACATGTCCGAACCAGAGCAGCGCTCTTGTCTCGACGAATACCGCCTTGCCTACGTGAGCGAAGCCCCCGTCAACTGGTGTCCCGGTCTCGGCACAGTGGTTGCGAACGAAGAAGTGACCGCAGACGGTCGAAGCGACCGCGGAAACTTCCCCGTCTTCAAGCGCAATATGCGGCAGTGGATGATGCGTATCACTACCTACGCCGACCGGCTCATCGATGATCTTGATCTCCTCGACTGGTCAGACGCGATCAAAACAATGCAGCGAAACTGGATTGGCCGCAGCAATGGCGCTCACGTGAACTTTGCATCACCGGCCGGAACGATCACCGTGTTCACCACCCGACCCGACACGTTGTTCGGGGCAACGTTCATGGTGCTTGCCCCAGAACACCCGTTGGTCGACGAACTCACGACCGCTGGGCAAGCCGAGTCGGTAGCTGAGTACCGGGCAGCAGCAGCGGCGAAGAATGACATTGATCGCCAAGATGACTCCAAAGAGAAGACCGGAGTATTCACCGGCTCAACAGCAACGAACCCTCTCACCGGCGAAGAGATTCCTGTGTGGATCGCCGACTACGTCCTCATGGGATACGGCACTGGCGCCATCATGGCCGTGCCATGCGGTGACCAACGCGACTTCGAGTTTGCTCGCAAATTCGGTCTTGAGATTCCTGCAATTCAGCAACCACCAACCGAATGGTTCGCTGAGCGCGATATCGAACCCTCGCTCGACACCTCCACATGGCCGGAAGCGTTCGTTGGGAACGCAATGTATGTGAATTCGGCCAATGACTCCCTTGACCTCAACGGCCTGGCGTCAGTGAGCGAAGCGGTTGCCACGACAAATCAGTGGCTGGAAGAGCACAAACTCGGACAAGCAACCATCAACTACAAACTCCGAG
>JALRDI010000239.1 GCA_023257035.1 Ilumatobacteraceae bacterium
GCGGGAGGGCGCACAGCGAACTCACCGAAGCGATGGCAACCGACCTTGGTCGGGCCATCGCTCGTGTGTTTTTCGGGACACCGGTCGTCATTGGCGGAGACAGTCGCGAATCGACACCAGCATTTATCTCGGCCGTCGCAAGCGGTCTGATTGAGTCTGGTTCCAGAGTTGAATCGCTTGGGGTAGTACCGACTCCGCTAGTGGCTGCAGAGGCGGCAAGAACTGGAGCTGTTGGCGTTGTGATCTCGGCTTCTCACAACCCGTACTACGACAACGGCATCAAGGTCTTCGGCCCAGGTGGTGTCAAACTGTCGACTGATATCGAAGCCCAGATTGAGGCCGAATGGCACTCAGATGTGAGTTCCGATGTCTCAGGCGCTGTACAGAACCTGGTGGAGGGCGATGCTGTTGCCTTGCGAGATCGATACCTCGACCGAATGAGCAATTCGATAGAACGGCGCTCGCTGAACGGACTGCGCGTGGTGATTGACGCAGCCAATGGAGCGGCATCGGAACTCGCTGGGGAGGTATTTGCCTCTGTTGGTGCGGACGTCATCGTGATGAACGCCGACCCCAACGGAACAAATATCAACGACAACTGTGGCGCAACCCACACGGTGGCGCTTCAATCGGCAGTGCTCTCGTATGGGGCTGATGCCGGGCTAGCGCTCGATGGCGATGCCGACCGGCTTATTGCAGTAGATCACGAAGGAAATGTGGTCGACGGCGACCGAGTGATTGCCATCTTGGCGGCCGACATGCGCTCTCGAGGTGTTCTTCTCGACGACACGGTGGTCGTCACGGTAATGGCGAACCTTGGATTTCACCGGGCAATGCATGAGTTGGGCATCCACGTTGTTGAGACCCCAGTTGGTGACCGTCACGTGCTCGAGGCACTGGTCGATGGCGGGTTCTCGCTTGGGGGTGAACAGTCTGGCCACATCATCATCCCCGCTCACGGAACCACTGGCGATGGAATGTTGACCGGTGTGGTCTTGCTCGATGCTGTCGTGCGATCCGGACGGTCACTCGCAGAATTGTCAGCAACGTCGATGACCTCATTTCCCCAGGTGCTGGTGAACGTTGAAGTGCCGGTGCGCGGCGAAGTACCTGAGGATGCGATTCGAGAGGTTCGCTCTGGATTGGAAGCAGAGTTAGGCCAAGATGGCCGAATTCTCATCCGCCCGAGCGGAACTGAACCGCTCGTTCGGGTGATGGTCGAGGCATCGGACCAGCGTGACGCTGAACGGATAGCAACGACCCTTGCTGACGCAATCCGCAAGGCGTTTGAGCCGACTGACGCCAACGACAACGAAGAGTAGGCTGAGAGAATGTGCGGGATTATTGCGGTACTCAGTCGTCGGAGCGACCGCAACGCGCCCACAACTACAGAGATCACCACGCTCATTGATGCTGCAGTCGTAGCAGTAAAATCTGACCCAGCCGCAGCCGCTGCGTCGCTCGGTGCCCTCAATGAACTTCTGCGAGGGGTCGCCGGAATTGTTGCACTGACAACTCATTCGGGTCTTGCCGCATCGATCTCAGCAGCGCTTCGTGAACTTGCTCCGCAGATCGCCGAGCTTGAAGCAGAAGTTGAGGCCGGTACACGTAACGATGAGTCAGTGGTCGCGCTGCAAGATGCGTCGT
>JALRDI010000291.1 GCA_023257035.1 Ilumatobacteraceae bacterium
CGGTGAAAGCTGCCGCCGAAATGGTCACGATCGGGGAAAATCTCGTCTTGTAACGGAAGGAATGCTCCACCGGAGTCGACGAGGTAGATCACTCCAAGGCCATTTTCGGCGGCAATATCTTGGGCTCGAACATGCTTCTTGATCGACACCGGTAAGAGTGAGCCGCCCTTGATCGTTGCATCATTTGCGATGAACACCCACGGCACGCCGTGAACGACGCCGATGCCAGTAACGATGCCTGCCCCCGGAGCCTCGTCGTTGTATTGCCCCCAAGCGGCGAGAGTCGAGAACTCGAGAAATGGCGTGTTGTCGTCGGTGACGAGATCGATGCGATCGCGAGCCATGACCTTTCCCCGAGCATGGTGACGGTCAATCGACTTTTCTCGTCCGTGACCACCGTCGATCGCAATCTGTTGGCGCTCACGCAAGGTCGCTACCAGCTCTTGATACGCCATGGTGTTCGTCGCAAAGAGTTCGCTTGTCGAATCGATTCGGGTTGGAATGGTCTGGAACGTCATCGTGTGCTCCGTTGCAGGTTGAGGGCGTGAACACCCTCGAGAAATTGGACAGTGATGAGATTGGCGAGTCCGTCGAGGCCGAGATCGCCACGCGGATCGAACCATTCGATCGTCGTGTTCATTGCTCCAAAGAGAAAGAGGCGGGCGATTGGAAGTCGAGCGGTGTCGAGTTCAGGGAGGACATCGGCGAGCAACGCGTTCCAGCGATGTTCATAGTCATCCCGTAACGGCACGATCGCAGAGCGCAGCTCTACTGGCGCGGTGAAGAAGGCCGTGACGTGTGCAGCGGTGTACGAGCCGTGCTCGAAGAGAGCGCCGAGGTGTGCTCGCACATGTTGTTCAATCCGGTCAATGGGATTGTCACACGACAACTCGACGCCTTCGACGCTCTCAAAGGCGTCGACCATCACGCTGATGCCCCGGCTGAATACTTCGATGAAGAGGTCTTCTTTTGACTCGAAGTGGTGATAGATCGAACCCGCCTTGATGCCAATGTCTGCGGCAATTTCTCGCAGGGTGGTGGCGGTGTAGCCCTGCGCAACAAGGCGTTCGGCGGCCGCGTCAAGCACACGCTGCTTACCGTTCGGAGTATCTCGTGCTCGCCGCATCTTTATGAACCTAACAAACGTTAGGTAGGTGCACAAGAGGCGGAGCGATTACGCGTCGGACCACTTTGTACCCGGGGCGTAATACCGCTGATGCCAGACCCCACGAACGTCTTCGTTGCGGCGGGGCATCCGCCAGTTCGTCACCTTTGTCTCGTGAGCAGAAAGATTGACTGCGCATAACGCCCGTGGCTGATCATCTGTGCCGTTGACGTAATCGTCTGCTGCCCCTTCAGGCACGTAGCGGCGAGCAATTGCGCGGTACAGATCTCGCCATTCGTCGTCGTTCCCTGGTTCGTGAACCACTTCGACTGTTCCTTGTACGGTGACCTTCCGCCACGGGTGGGCTTCTTCATCAATTGAGATTCCAACGCGAGGGTCGCGCTGAAGGTTCCGCCAAATGAGCGCTGGAGTTCTTGGGGTGAACAAGAGTCGATCGTCACGGATGATGAACCAGAGCGGTACGACGCGCGGCATCCCGTCGTCGTCGACCGTGCCGATTCTCGCAAGGTGTCCCGGCTCGTCGAGAAATTGCTCGACCTCTTCCGATGAAAGTTTTGGCATGCCGTATGCTCGCAGGCCACGTACGGCGAACCCGAAGTCAGCGATGCCGATCAGACACAGGTATTGCGCATAGTGCCAATACCTTCGACCCAGGTCTCGAGCACGTTTCCAGCGACAAGGGCGCGAGGTGGCTTGCGAGCCATTCCGACTCCGCTCGGGGTTCCAGTGAAGATGACGTCACCTGGGTAGAGGGTGAGCACCGAGGAAAGCTCGGCGATCAGGGTTGGAATGTTGAAGATGAGATCGCTCGAACGCGCATCTTGCACAACCTCGCCATCAACGGAGCAACCAAGCGCGAGGTCATCTGGGTTCTCGAATTCGTCTGGCGTGACGATCCATGGGCCCATCGGACCAAACCCGCGACGCGACTTACCGAGTGAAAATTGACGACCTGCCGCCATTTGAAGTTTGCGATCACTGATGTCTTGGCCGACGGTGAGGCCAGCGATGTACGACCATGCGTCATCAACCGACACGTTGTCGGCCTGCCGACCGACGACGGCAACGAGTTCGACTTCCCAGTCAACTGACGTGCCGACGATCGGGATGTCATCAAATGGGCCCGACAGCGAGGCAGGAAACTTCGTAAACGTTGCAGGAACCTTTGGGATATCCATTCCTGACTCTTCGGCATGCTGGCGATAGTTGAGGCCGATCGCGAACACTTGTCGTGGAGCCGAAACCGGTCGTTGCAGCGAACCCATGTCGAGGGCATCTGTACCGTCGGTGATGTTTGCTGCGAACGCGCGGAACTCGTCCCAGTTGTCGAGCACCGACATCATGTCAGGACCAAAACAGCCCTCAGATGCGGTTGCGATGTCGACCGTTGTCTCTCCGAT
>JALRDI010000024.1 GCA_023257035.1 Ilumatobacteraceae bacterium
TAGCCGTGGCGCGTGGGTCAGGGCCCGCTGTCGACCAACTCGGCGCCATTGCGCGATCAGTTGGTACTCCAGTGAGTTTGCATGGAACGGGTGGCGCGTGGATGGTCGTTCCGAGCGGCGCAGATGCGACGTGGGTTGAGCCAGTTATCGCTGCGTCGCTCGACCGAAAAGTGTGCAACACCGTAAATGTCTGTTGCGTCGAGCGATCAGCAGCCGGAGAGATGCTTCCTGTCATCGTGCGGGCAGCGAGTACGGCTGCGATCGCAAGAAATGCGACCACCGTGATCCGCGCAGATGATGCAACGATTGCTCAGATGCCTTCGGGCGAAACGTTTGAAAGGGTGCGATTTGCTTCGCTCCCTGATGATGGTCTCGGCTACGAGTACGAGTGGGAAAACGACCCGGAATTCGCAGTCGTGCTTGTCGATTCGATCGATGAGGCCGTTTCATTGTGCAACGAATACAGCCCACATTTCGTTGTGTCTGTCCTCACGGATGACACCGAGTTGATTGAGAAGGTGTATTCGTCGGCCGACGCACCGTTTGTCGGAAACGGATTCACTCGATGGGTTGATGGCCAGTACGCGCTCGGTCAACCGGAGCTTGGGCTTTCCAACTGGCAAGGGGGTCGCCTGCTCGGTCGTGGTGGAGTGCTCTCAGGATCCTCGGTGCACACCCTTCGTCTACTTGCGCAGTTCAGTGACCCGATGATTCGTCGTTGATCAGCGGCGAAGCAGCCCGTCGACGAACCCTCCCCAGAATCGACTGTCTTTCCCGGATTGATGTTCTGATTTGTCGGCGATCCTGGCGGCAAGCCGACCAGCATTGATTCCGATCCATCGGATCGGTTCTGGTTCCCATCGGCGAGAAAGCGGGCCCACGACGGGCAGCCGCAGCAATTCCGATTGAGTGTGCGTTCCACGATCAAGTTCGCGATCAGAGATGAGATCAGCAACGATTCTTCCGAACAGATTCGTTGCACTGACACCATCGCCGACGTACCCACCTGCGGTAATGAGCCCACTTTTCCAATCGGCGTTGACGGTGCATGCCCAATTTCTGGGAATTCCGAGTGGTCCACCCCAGTGGTGGGTGATGGCAGCCTCTTTTGTGACGGGGAATAATTCGATGAGCGCCTGATGGATGCGCTCTTTCATCGTTGCATTCGTGTCGAAGTTCTGCCGTATCGCCGATCCAAAGTGATACGGGGCTCCGCGCCCACCGAATGCGAATCTGCCGTCTGCTGTGCGCTGGCCGTAGATGATGAGGTGTCGGGTGTCATCAAATGTTGGGCGGTTGTTGAGACCGATCGCTGCCCACATATCGTCGGGCAGCGGCTCTGTTGCGATCATCATTGAATAGAGCGGGACCATATTTCGATGTTGATTGGCGATTTGAGAGGTGTAGCCCTCGGTTGCCTGAACGATGTATTTCGTCGAAATGGTGCCGAGATCGGTGTCGATGAATCCTGGTCGGATTGATAGCGCTCTGACGGGGGCGTAGATACGAACACCCTTTCGAAGTACTGCTCGTGCGACTCCATGGGTGAGTTTGGCTGGATGTACCGCAAGACAATGCGGGGTATACATCGCGCCTTCAAGATCTGTCATTGCGCACATGTCAGCCGCGGCGTGGCGATCGAGCAGTGTGTAATCGTTGCCGAAGCCAAATCGCTGGTAGGTCGTGACTTCATGGGAGAGGCGCTCGAATTGTGGTGCTGACCGAGCGGCCGTGAATGTTCCTCCACGTTCAACTCCAGCGTCGATCTGTTCGTGATCAAGCACTCGCTCGATCTCATCCAACGTGTCGTGCATCGCCGTCTGCAATTCGATAGCGGAATCTCTGCCATGCTCTCGTTCGAGTCGTTTGAGACCCATTGGCAGCAATGCTGATGCCCAGCCACCGTTCCTGCCACTTGCGCCGAATCCCACCCCTGCGGCATCGATGACGGCGATTGAAGCATCAGGAAGTTGGTCGGCGAGGTAGTACGCAGACCAAAGTCCGGTCAAGCCGGCGCCGATAACGGTGATGTCTGCAGCGATTGGTTCTTCGAATGGTTGCTCGGCGCAACGCTCTGTTGCCGCCAGGGTGTCCTCCCACAGCGACCGGGGTCGCGCTCCGTGAGTCGACGGCGTTCTCATGTTCGCCAACCTACTTTGCGGGAGAAGCGCTCAGTGGAGCATCTACGAGTGCACTGGAATTCGAGCGTTGTCGATGAGTCGTACCCCACCGAACCACGCTGCGACGAGAAGTTGTGCATCACGGTCAACGGTCATCATGGGTTCGAGTGTGTTGGGGTCGACAACTGCAACGTATTCGACGGTGCCACCGCATTCGGTGATCGCCGAAGTGACATCTTCGGCGATCTGCGAGGTATCAGACGCATGTTGTGACCGGCCGATCGCTTCGTCCATGCCTCGTTTGATTGATGTCGCATCCGCTCGTGCTTCCGGAGTGAGGCGAACATTTCGGCTCGACATCGCAAGCCCGTCATCTTCTCGAATCGTCGGAATGCCGATGATGTCGACAGGTAGCCCGAGGTCGCGCACGATGTGCTTGATGATGGCGAGCTGTTGGAAATCTTTTTCGCCGAACACTGCTACGTGGGGCTGAACTGCGGTTAGGAGTTTGGTCACCACGGTGGCTACTCCAGCGAAGTGGCCGACACGGTGTTCGCCTTCCCAACGTTTGGCCAGCGCGCCCGGGTCGATTGTTGTATCGAATCCTGCTGGGTACATCGCTGATGCTGTCGGCATGTACACAGCGTCAATTCCGACCGATTCGCAGAGCCGAAGATCGTCCTCGAGCGTTCGTGGGTACATCTCGAAATCGTCTGAACGATCGAACTGAGTTGGGTTCACGAAGATTGATACCACGGTGAGATCACTCAGTTCAGCGGCCCGCTCCATGAGCGCTGCATGCCCATTGTGTAGAGCTCCCATCGTTGGAGCGAGCGCGATCGAAGATCCTTCGTGGCGACGTTCAGTTGCCCATAGTTGAGCATCTAACGGACTGGTGAGATGAAGAAGTTGAGTCATTTGAGTGCACTCGGGCACAGCGAAGTGTACGAGGGCACATTTGGCATTGGTGTTGCATGGATAACTGCGTCGACGCATGCAAGTGCCGTTACGTCTGCTGCTACAGCACACAGGTTGGACAGTGCGACCGCGCGCTCGTCGACGTTCAGGCTGATTGCGCCTGTCGCCATTGAAAACATGGTGTCGCCATCGGCAAGGGTGTGGACCGGCCGGATTGATCTCGATAATCCGTCGTGAGTGTTCATTGCGAGTCGGGTTACTTCCGCTCGGTCGAGTCGCGCGTCGGTTGCGATGACTCCGATTGTTGTATTCAGCGAGGGCGCAGCGATGTTGTTGAGGTGCTCAGCCAGCGTATTGCGATCCTTTGAAGTGGGAGTTTTGATCGCTGGATGAGGCTCCCACGGGCGGCCCGTCGCTGGATTGATGAGGCTGCCACGAGCATTCACTACGCACAGCGCCGCCACGGTCACCGCCACGAGTTCACCGTGTTGGTCAGCGAGTTGGATCGTTGCTGATGCCATGCCAACCCCGCCGGCGAGGCCTCCTGCTATCGCGCCTGTTCCAGCCCCAATCGATCCACGTCGACGTTCGGTTCGCGAGGCCTTCTTGATTGCTCGGCGGCCAAAGTCGGGGTCGGGGTGATGTCGAAAATGTCCGCCGCGTCCGAGATCAAATATGACTGCTGCAGGAACAACGGGGACGACATGGTGATCCTCAGGGCCAACGCGAAAACCTCGTCCTCGATCGGCGAGTTCATCGACAACACCATCTGCTGATCGGAGTCCGAATGCGCTTCCTCCCGTGAGGCATACCGCATCAATTTTTTCGACAAGGTTCATCGGCGAGAGAGCATCTGTTTCGCGGGTGCCAGGGCCACCCCCGCGAATGTCGACTCCGGCTGTGACCGGCTGGTCAGCGAGCACCACCGTCGTTCCGGTTCGCCAGCTGCGATTCGACCGCTCGTAATGTCCGACGCGAAGGCCAGCAACGTCGGTGAGGGACCCAAGATCACTTGCCATCGATCTCGTCCCACAGTGAACGAATATCTGACTCGCTGTCGCTCACAATGTCCTCTCCGATCGCCGTATCGACGTTCAACAGTTGAAGGTTTCGTTCAGTTCCCCACTGCGCCCAACCCGCATCACGGTTGTGCATGAAATTCGTCATTGATCCTGAGAAAGAACTTGCAAGTGCAGCTCGGTCCGGTGAGTCGCCGGTGAAGAGTTCAACGCCTTTACGGTCCAGATTGTTGAGAGCGAACGGAATGTCAAGGGCATGACAGCTTCCAAGCACCCCGCCAAAGACCGGGGTTTCAAAGGTGAACCAATATGCGTGAGTGGTGAACCCGTGGGCCTGTCGAGCATCTGCAATTTGGTGCGCTGGGCGTCTAAACACAGCATCAGTCCTCAGAGCAGAAACCAGTTGGGCAGGACTGTGGTCGGGCCGATGCTGTTGATACACGCCGTAGGCATCAGTCGAGCCGAAGTGTCGCTCGAAGGTTGCCCGAGCGGACGGCTCATCGAGTTGGTTGACCTCAGGGTCGAACGCTGTGAATAGATGCATCTCATCTTTTGTTGTTCCGATCACGAGCGGAACCGGGTTTGCTGCAGCGCGTTCAGATGGGTCGCCAGGTAGCCAGTTGTCGTCGGAGGTGGGTGCGAACGCGCTGAGAGAATCTGATGTTGTCGACAGGACGGTTGCCTGGGCATCAAGTAACGCCTCAGTCGAAATTGAGATGAGATCGTCGGGGTGGTCGACCTTTGCGGCCGCGAGTAATTCGGAAAGTGTTTCGTCGCCGCGTTCAGCGCTACGCATTTGGGGAATCGATGGGCTCATTGCGATAGCCCCTGAGAAGAGCCCGTCGGCATGTGGGCAGGCCATCAGTGAAATGACGCTTGCCCCTCCGGCTGATTCGCCCATGATTGTCACCTGGGTTGGGTCGCCCCCGAACGACTCGATGTTGTTACGCACCCATTGGAGGGCATTCACCTGATCGCTCATACCGGTGTTATCGCGGCCCCGGTAACCAAACGCGCCGAGCCGATAATTGATCGTGACAACGACGATGTCTCCAGAGCGAACGAGGTTGCAGCCGTCGTACCACGGGATCGAGCCCGCGCCATTGGTGAATGCGCCACCGTGTATCCACACGAGCACTGGTTTGCTGGCCGATGTGTCAGATGTGAACACATTGAGAGTGAGGCAATCTTCTGCCAGCGGCTGAGTGCTTTCACCAAGCAGTCGTTCCATGGTGCCGGGGACCTGGAGGCATTGCGGGCCGTAGACGGTCGCATCTCGCATACCGTTCCAAGAAGCGGTGTCGATCTCAGATGGTTGGAAACGGTCAGCAACCGCATATCGGATGCCTTTGAACACTGCGACACCATCGCGGTTCAGCCCCGAGTAGTCGCCGAGAGGGGTGGAAGCGTAAGCCTGCGTCATCGAGACGAAGGTAGCGTGCGGAGGTGGTCCGGAGTCAGGTCGGCGGTGTTTCTCGCTCGTTGCGAGCTCGGATGATGATCCGTGTCGGTGATGCCGTGGCGTCTATCTGGGAGCGTTTGGCGGTGATTGCTGCGGTCGGCCCGGAAAGCCGGCGTGGCAAGAAATTTGGGGCATTTGGCGAAGGGAGCATCATCTGCTTTCCTCAAACCTCGTTAATGAACGAGCAGTTCATCGAAATTGGAAGTGAAACAATGATCGGCCCGCACGTCGCTCTGTCGGCGGGCATGGTTCCCGGTCAAGAATGCGTTTCCCGGCCAGTTGTGCGAATCGGCGATCGTTGCCTCATCGGTAGAGGCTCTGGGATTGTTGGCCACTTTTCGATCGACATTGGTGACGATGTGTGGACAGGTCATCATGTCTACATCACCGACCAAAATCACGGGTATGAGAACATTGACCTCCCGATTTCTCAGCAGTCAATGCCAGAGAAGCCGGTGCGAATCGGATCGGGATCGTGGTTGGGTCACGGAACGGTCGTACTTCCAGGAGCCGACATTGGTGAGCACGTCGTCATCGGAGCGAACAGCGTCGTGACCGGTGCCATTCCGTCGTTCAGCGTTGCCGTAGGTGCTCCTGCTCGCGTTGTGAAATCAATGATCAATCACGATGAAAGCCCTGGGCATCAGCCGCAGAGCGATTGAGTCAATGGCGTCAGATGTCGAGATCGAGCGGTGGTTTGCAAGCGGGCATCTCATTGTCGGCTGCAAATGTTGCGAGTCGTTCTGAGATTGGAATCTTGTTCGCAGTCTCATAGAACGGCAGGTTCTCGCCAGATGCTCGTAACTGTTCTGTGTAATTGCGGCGGTCGCCGAGATACGTGCGGTACTCGTCAATCCACATTGGGATAATCGCTCGCCCCTTTTCGCCAGTGAGCGGCAGAGCTTCCAGAGAGTTCAGCATCCGGGCGAGGGATTCTGTTGCCTCGTCGACAATGTCGGCACGTTGCAGAATGAGTTCTGCTCCACCCTCATCAAGCCGTGTGTAGTTCGCAAGCGCTGTTCGTTCATCGGCGGCTTGCTCGCAAATTGCTTGGGCCTGTTCGACCCAGGCACGATCTTCGATGCGATTGACGCCCTCTTTTGAGGCAAAGAACAGGGCCCAAATCCAGAACGAGGCGAACGCTGCGAATCCGATGAGAGCGAGTATCCGACCCATCGTCGATCGTGTTTCTTGGGGGTTGAGTTCGGAGGTCGGGGATGTCTCCACGTCTCCTACGTTACGGGGCTTTGGCGCGGACCGGCTCGATTGGCCCAAGGTCAATTCCGAACGGAAGTTCACCACCAACGGCGACAACAATGCACTCGACGTTTTGTTGTGACGATGGAATTCGGGCGGTCACTTGAGATGTGCGGTTTGGGCGAACATCTTGAGCGGTGAGCGTGACGCTTCGAATCACTTGGCGAAACGGGTCGCCCAAGACTTCGACGAAGATTGAAAAGTCTGCATTGCCATCGCCTTGGTTCGTAACGTCGATGGCAATGATGATCTCTGCTCCATCTGCCTCACACTGGTCAACAGAGACTGAATATGGGTTCGGATTGACAAATTTCTGGACTGCGCGTCCGAGAGTGACGCCAGGAACCGAGAGCGCGATGAGGACGGCGAGTATGACCCAGGGCCATTTACGGCGCTTAGGGACTGATGTTGATTGGATGCCGAGAGGGTCGACATGGCGGGCGCCATTCGTTGAAACATCGGCGGTCCAAGACGTGCCGTTGAACCATCGATGGTCGTATCTTCCCAGCGGGTCTGGGTACCAGCCTTGAGGGCTCTCCACACTCGCACGGTACCGTCTGTAGCGATGGAGATTGTGCTCGTTCGACATGGACAGCCCGAATGGGTGAAAGGCGGCCTGAATGTTGTCGACCCTCAATTGACCGATCTTGGTCATCGGCAAGCGGAACGACTTGCTGATGCGCTGGAGCACGAGCATTTTGATGAAATCCTTGTGTCGCCGCTGGTTCGCGCCCGGCAAACGGCCGCGCCGCTACTGGATCGTGTTGGCCGAGAAGAAGTTAGTGCTCCGTGGTTGGAGGAAATTCGCGA
>JALRDI010000030.1 GCA_023257035.1 Ilumatobacteraceae bacterium
CGGCATCCGAGATGCCCTCATTTGATGTTCATTCGACCGAGACTCCATCGCCGCTCAACCCTCTCGGTGCAAAAGGTATTGGCGAGGCGTCAACAATTGGCAGTACCCCGGCGATCCAGAACGCAGTCATTGACGCGGTCAGCCATCTCGGTGTCCGCCACATCGATATGCCATGCACGCCAGAGCGCGTCTGGTCCGCGATTCAGAGCCCGAACGACCCATGGCGTGAACCTCCGAAAGCATTCGCAACAGTTGCTGCACAACGCGCCGCTCCGAAGAATGACGAAGCGGTAGACGAAGCCGCTGATGGCATCTGACCGAAATCACCGACGAAAAGCGTTTAGCGCCATAAAGTTCACGCCGTGAACAACTTCATCTTTCTCCTTGCCCGTGTGATCGTCATGGCCATCTTCGTGCAGTCCGGATACAACCACCTCACAAAAGAGGCCATCGTCGGTTACGCCCAATTCAAAAAGATTCCGAATGCTCGCCTCGCCGTGCGACTCTCAGGAGTGCTGTATCTCGCAGGATCAGCCGGAATCATCCTTGGAATTTGGGGTGATCTCGCAGCGCTGCTCACCGCACTGCTGCTCCTCATCATCACCATCACCATGCACAACTTCTGGACGTTGGAAGATGCGGCCGCAAAAGGCACCGATCGCCTGATGTTCATGAAAAATGTCTCGATGATCGGTGGCCTCCTTGGCCTCGCATGGGCATTCAGCAACGGCGGTGGAATCACCATCACCGATGCCATTTGGCCAGCCGGCTGATCCGCTTCCATTTACGGCCTGCTCATCGGGCAGGATGTCACTATGACAGCTCCACTTGACGGCATCGTCGTTCTTGACTTTTCGCGTGTTCTTGCAGGTCCACATTGCGGTCGTGCCCTCGCCGACCTTGGCGCTCGCGTCATCAAAATTGAACCGCCAGCGGGTGACCTGACGCGATTTTGCTATCCGCGTCGAAACTCAATTTCGAGTTACTTCGCCCAGCAGAACACCGGCAAAGACAACATCTCACTCGACCTCACGAAGCCAGAGGCGACTGACATCATCCTCGGACTTGTCGAGCACGCTGATGTCGTCATCGAGAACTTTCGACCAGGTGTCATGAGACGGCTCGGGCTCGATTACGAACGCCTGTCTGCCATCCGACCTGAACTCGTCTACGCATCTTCAAATGGGTACGGAACGGGCACAAGTTGGGAGAAGCGTCGTGCCTACGCGCCGGTCATTGGAGCTGAGACCGGGCTCATCAAATCTCAGGGCGATGCCCGGGACGGCCGCTACTTCAACGACCGGCATTCACACGCAGACGTGTACACCGCTCTCGAACTCACTATTGCAGTGCTCGCCGGTCTGAACCATCGTCACACCACCGGCCGAGGCCAACAGGTCGAAGTGACAATGGCGCAAACAATGCTCTACGTCAACGAACATACGCATGACGCATTGTGGGATGAGCCAGTTCCCGAGGGAGTCATCCGCTCCTTCCAACCTGGCGACTACCAGGTCTTGGAACTTGGCGACGGTTCATCGATCATTGTCAGCGGCCATCCAGCAGAGGCTGGCACCTTCGAGTTCTTCATGCGAGCGATTGATCGAGAGGACGCTATCGATGACCCGCGATTTGCTGATATTGCAAGTCGTAGGAAGAACCTTGCCGACATCAATCAGATGCTTGCCGACCATGCGAAGACAATCCCTGACGCAGTTGCCTACGAAGAGATCCTCTCGCAGCACAATCTTGCCGTTGGCCAATTGCGCACCGTTCGTGAGTTCGCAGAGTCTGAATGGTCTGCCGAAACAGGCGCAATCGTCGAAGTCTCAGATCGCGGCGATGGAGTAGTGAAGATTCCTCAAGCACCATGGAAATTCAGCGATGGTCCCGATGTCGGTATCCACGGCACACCGCGTTACAGGGGGGAAGACAACCACGCCGTCCTCAATGAACTTCTGGGCCTCGACGATGCAACCCTTGCACAACTCGAGGAGAACGGCATCTTGTCCTCACACGTGCCTCGCCGCTAGTCGATGAACTCGGACGACCTGCTCAACCGGGCTTATGAGCTCGATTCAACGGATCCGCTTGCGCACTGGCGCGATCGATTCGTCATTGACGATCCAGATCTGTCGTACCTCGACGGCAACTCGCTAGGAATGTTGCCACGATCGACGGTCCATCGAATTCACGAGGTCATGAATGACGAATGGGGCTCAGGCCTGATCCGGTCATGGAGAAAATGGCTTGAGTTGCCGCTCATCGTTGGAAACGAACTCGCCCCACTACTTGGTGCAGACGATGGCGAGGTCGTGGTCCATGACTCAACCAGTGTGAACCTGCATCAGTTGCTCCATGCTGCAGTTCGTCTCCGTCCGGACCGTCGATGCATCGCCGTTGATGCGCACGAATTTCCCACCGACCGTTACGCCGTTGAGGCAGTTGCCGGCGAACACGGGCTGACGGTTGTCTCACCACAGTCTGGCGAGCATCTCGACGACCTCGATTTCAGCGACTGTGCAGTTGTTGTCCGGTCACTGATCGACTATCGAACCGCTGAGATTGTCGATCTTCACAGCTTCACCCAACAAGCCCATCAGGCGGGTGCCCTCGTCATTTGGGACCTCTCACATGCGGTCGGTGCAATCGAACTCGATGTGCATGCCGCAGACGTCGACATGGCAATCGGTTGTACCTACAAGTACCTCAATGGTGGCCCGGGTGCGCCTGCGTTCTCATTCGTTCGTTCAAGTCTCATCTCAGACATTGACCAACCCATCCGAGGCTGGTTTGGGCAGGACAATCAGTTCACAATGGACGGAGCTTGGTCACCAAAACCAGGCATCGGTCGTCTCATGATCGGGACGCCATCGATCCTGGCGCTTGAAGCAGCACGGTGCGGAATTGAACTCTCGAGTGAAGCCGGGATGCCCGCCATCGCAGCCAAAGGTCGAGCACTGACCGATTTCGCTCATGAGTGCTGCGACGAGATGCAACTCGAATCTGTTTCGCCACGAGACGCGTCAATTCGGGGGTCGCACATCGCCATTCGCCACCCAAACGCAAAAGAACTCACCGAACGACTTGAACGCGAACATTCAGTGATCGCTGACTACCGAGACCCTGATCTTGTTCGTCTTGGCTGCTCTGCACTCACCACCCGTTTCGGAGATGTCGCTCGATCAGTTATTCGTCTCGCGTCAATGGTGCATCAGTAACCGAATCAGTTAGCGAGCGAATGCGGCAGCAATCCGAATCGCCCCACCATCTGCGACATGCACTTGTCCCTCATCGACAAGTTTGATGAGATGCGAGAGCACAGAGCGGGCCGCCACCTTATGGAGATGCGGATTGACCTCGGCGTAGAGCACCCGAACAATCTCTGGGACGGTTGATGGGCCACGCTCGTCGATGAACGCCAGTACCTGACGTTCACGTTGAAGACGGTGCTCTACCAGTGCCCTCGAATACTCTGCTCCATCGGTTCGGGGAGGGCCATGTGTTGGCCACAGAGTTGCATCAGCACGTTCGGCAACCTTGTGCAGCGAATCGATATAGGCCGCCATTGACCCATCTGGAGGGGAGACAACCGTCGTGCTCCAACCCATGATGTGATCACCAGTGAACAGGCTTGACGATTGCTCGAGAGAGAAGCAGCAATGGTTCGCCGTATGGCCCGGGGTGGTCACAGCCTTCATCGTGAGCCCCTTACCGTCGACGACAATTTCGCCGTCAGTCACTCGCTCATCAGGGCTGAAATCAACGTCGGTTGATTCCTCCATCTTCACCTCATCGTCCTCTTTCTCTTCAGACGGATCTGGCGGAACTGCGAGTTCCTCTTCGCCTTCGAACATTCCCTCTGGCTCGTCGACTGTTTCATGAGGGCCGACAGCAAAGGTTGGTGCACCCGTCTCCGCCTTCAGCCATTCCGAGAGTGGTGAATGGTCAGCATGGCAATGCGTGATGAGAATTGCGCGAACACGTTCGCCCTTCAGCGCTGCCGCTAACGCGTCACGGTGGCTGTCGAGCCGTGGACCCGGATCGATGACCACGACGTCACCACTTCCGATGATGTACGTGCCGGTGCCGCGATAGGTGAACTTCGACGGGTTCTCGGCAATGACTCGACGAACATCAGGAGCGACCTGGACGGCCTCTCCGTACACAACGTCATCGAGTGGGAGAAAGGTGGGTGAACTCACAGATATGAACGTAGTTCACCATTGCAGCGACATTCTGTTTGGTCGCTACTTTGTCTCGACGTCATCTTCAGGTGGATCGTCATCGAGCAAGTCGCTATCAACCATCGAATGCCGCCGACCTGTTTCGCTTGCGATCGCCTGCGCCATCGCCGCCACCGGTAGCGCAAGTAATGCGCCACTCGGACCAAGGATTGAAAGCCCAGCAAGCGCGGCTCCAAACGCAACTGCCGGATGCAATTCCATGGTGCGCGCAGTCACCTTTGGTGAGATGACGTAGTTCTCGAACTGCTGATAGACGATGATGATTCCGAACACAATGAGTGCTCGAATCGGTGAATCTAAAAAGGTGATGACTACTGGGAGGACCGCTGCGAAGTATGTGCCAATCACCGGAAGGAACTGGCTAATCAGACCAACCCATAACGCAAGCGCGATCGGTGATCGCACACCTGCGGATGCAAATACGATTCCGTGAAACACTGCTGACACCGCGCTCAGAAGCAGGCGTGAATAGAGGTAGCCGCCGGTCTTATCAATTGCGAGCTCCCAGACCCTTAACACTCGCAATTGTGCAGAAGGTCGCAATCGTGAACAAATTGATCGACGCATTCGTGGACCATCAGCAACGAAATAGAAGGTGAACAGCACAATCGAGAACGTTGCGAATAATCCGTTGAGCGCCCGTCCGGTCAACCGCAGCGCATCACCGCGTTGAGCAGAAATGAAGTTCTGCACGGCACCATTCGGATCATTGAACTGTTCGATGACCTGAGCCGCGTCGATAGATGTGCCAAACCAGTTGTTCAGCCGTTCAACCGTGTCAGAAATGTAGACCTCAAGATTCGAGAGGAGATCAGCAATCTGGGTGCCAATGAGCGTTCCCATTGCCCCAAGGAATGCGCCGATTGCAACAAGGACCCCGAAAATGATGAGAAGCGTTGCTCGGCCGCGCCGCCACCCCCGCCGCACCAACCAATTCGTTCCCGGTTCGATTGCCAGGCTGAAGAACAACGACAACACGAGCAACAAGATGAGGTCGTCGACACGACCCCAAGTGAGAACCACCACATCAGTGACGACTGATCCCACCCAGAACAGCACGACCGCGACGAGTATCCACCTTGGTGGAAGCCACCCACCACCGGACTCGTCTACGTCGGGAAGTTCAGATGCATCATCTGGCACAGTCAGGATCTTAGTGAGCCCCCGTGAGAGCATGTGTCGATGTCGGATCCACAACAAGAACCAGCTGAGCAGGTTCGAACCTGGCTTGCGGACCAAATTCGTGGCCGCGTCGTGGGACCTAACGCGGAAGATCGCACAAACGAACTCTTTAACGCACCAGGTGACCGTTGGTTCGACGAGGATGCACCAATTCGAAGAGTGCACCTTGATGCATCAATGTTCATCGGTGGTATCCGTGCACTGTTACTACAAAGCCTGCACCCACTCGCAATGACAGGGGTCGCTCAGCATTCTGATTACAAAAACGACCCGTGGGGACGCCTGCAGCGAACCGCTGACTTTCTGGCAACGACGACGTTCGGCCCGACGAACGCTGCGGAACAAGCGATCGCATCCGTGACAGCGATCCATGATCGGGTAAGCGGCACCACAGCAGATGGGCTCGAATACCGGGCAAATGATCCGCACCTTCTCGCCTGGGTACATGTCGCCGAAGTCGATTCATTCCTTCGTGCTCATGACCGATACGGCGAGTCTCGTTTAGAGGGCAGCGACCGAGATCGCTATGTCGCCGAATCCGGCTCGATTGCGGCTCGGCTCGGGGCAGACCCGGTACCAGTTACCGAACAAGGTGTCGCCGACCTTCTTCACGACTTTCGATCAGAACTTCGAGCAACACCTGAAGCACGAGAAGCAGCAAGATACCTTCTCATCGATCCTCCCTTGCCTGCCTCGTCAAAGCCTGCGTATGGCGTGATTGCAGCTGCTGGAGCATCGTTGCTGCCTCTCTGGGCGCGCAGGGAACTCCGAATCCCGTGGCTCCCAGTTTCGGAGCGCCTCGCAATTCGGCCAGCCGGCGACCTCATCACGAAAACGATCAGGTGGGCGCTGCAGCCGTCCCAGCCCTCAGGCTGATACGCGTCGCATTTCTTTGGCAAGCGAACCGCGCTGAACAACGTCGATACTGGTGAGACCTAACCAAGAACTCATCGCTTCCAGTTCTTCGGTGGCCTCGGATGCAATTTCAAGACGACGTGACGGAGTGTCGTCGTTCTCCTCTACCCACGACGACTGAACCCTCAATACCCCGTTCGCCCGGTCGGCCTTCAGATCGAAGCGACCAACTATGCGATCGCCAAGCAGAAACGGCAGCACGTAATAGCCGTACCGACGCTTTACTGCCGGGGTGTAAATCTCGATTCGATAGTGAAAGTCGAAGAGCCGCTCATCACGGTCACGAAACCACACCACAGGGTCAAATGGGCTGAGCAGTGCACGAGCGGTAACGGCGCGAGGAATATGTAACTCGGGGTCGGCATACGCAGTCTGAGACCATCCATCGACCGTCACTTCGACAAGTTCGCATTGGCGCACAAGATCATCGACGATCGGTTTCACATCGCTGAGGCGTTGTCGGTGGTAATCGGCAATGTCCTTGAGGGTCCCAACAGCCAAGTGGCGGACGGCCTGGCGGATGAGTTCACGTCGAGCATCGGATTCGTCAGGTGTGACCGCTTCTAATGCAGAAGCCGGAAGCACTCGTTCTGGAAGGTCGTAGAGTCGCGCAAAATCACTTGAGCGACGGGTTGCAGCTACCTCGCCCTTCCAGAACAAAAACTCCAATGCAGCTTTCGCAGCGTCCCAATCCCACCATTCACTTTTTGGGGCGGTTCGGGGAGAGAGCTCACCAGCTGTCATTGGCCCGCGATCACCGATTGTGTCGAGCACACGCTTCACCAGTCCTGGATTTGCTTCAACGATCTGATTAACACCTTTCCACCCGTGAGGCTGGCGCATCCTCCACCGAAGGAATTGATGTTGAGAAACCGGTACGTGGCTTGCTTCGTGCACCCAATATTCGAAGATGTCTCCCGCCGCTGTCGCCGCCGGAATGAGTGAACGATCATGGGGACCGAGCCGGGCAAATAATGGGAGTTCTTGGCTGCGGACGAGGACATTCACCGAATCGATCTGGATAATTCCCATGTCGTCGAACGCTCGACGAAGATGACGACGATCAACTCGGCCCTGCGGCCGCTCACGATGAAAACCCTGAGCCGCGAGGGCGGCCCGGCGCGCCTGCGCAACAGATAGCCGGCGAGGAGCCGTCACGCAGCTTGGCTCATTCAGTCGGCAACGCTGATCGTCACCGATTCGATGACGACATCATCCTTCGGGCGATCACCCGCTGCAGTTGGGACATTCTGCATGCGCTCAACAAGCTCGAGTCCCTTCACCGTCTGCCCGAAGAGGCTGTACAGCGGCGGGAGTTGCACGCCACTTGGGCCGCTAATGAGGAAGAACTGGCTGCCGTTCGTGTTCGGCCCGGCGTTCGCCATCGCGAGTGACCCGATCTGATACTGACCTGGCTTCGGCAACTCATCATCAAATCGATAGCCGGGGCCACCACGACCGGTACCTGTTGGGTCGCCACCTTGGCAGACGAACCCGTTGATGATGCGGTGGAAGATAATTCCGTCGAAATAGTGGTGAAGAGCGAGGAACACAAAGTTGTTGACGGTGACAGGTGCGTTCACCGCGTCAAGAGCGATGACAATCTCTCCGGCGGCTTCGCCAGCGATTGAAACCGACATTGTTGCGGTGTAGCGCTTCGCCGGGTCGATACCCATCTCGGGGGCCTCAGGAAACTGCTGTTGCCGAGGTGCGGAGCCGTCAAAAAGTGGAAAAGGAGTCGCCATATGGCCAGACCTTATCGGCGTAGTCACACCCGTCGGCCAGACTGTAGGTGTGAGCAAAGTAAAGACATCTCATGTCTGTTCCGAATGTGGCACCCATCACCCAAAATGGACAGGGCAATGCACTGGTTGCGGCGAGTGGAACACGCTGACAGAAGAGGTCATTTCAACCGGGCTCGCCGCCGACACTTCATCACCAAACGCACCTCGGCCAGCATCGTCTGATGCACGACCGCCAGTTGCCCTCAACGACACCTCCACCGAGACAGGCTCAGCCAGAGCAACCGGTATCGCTGAACTTGACCACGTGCTCAGCGGCGGCCTCGTCGAGGGCTCAGTCACATTGCTTGGTGGTGAACCCGGCATCGGTAAGAGCACGCTGTTACTGCAGGTCGCGCACAAGTGGGATGGCCCAGTCCTCTATGTCTGCGCAGAGGAAAGTGCTCAGCAGGTACGCCAGCGTGCTGAGCGCCTCGGTGCAATCCGTCCTGACGTATGGCTACTCGCCGAACATGGGCTTGGCGAGATTGCTGACGCAATCGACAGCACACAACCGTCGCTGATCGTCGTTGACAGCATCCAGATGATTTCAGACCCTGTCGTCACCTCGGCTCCGGGGTCCGTCGCACAGGTTCGAGCAACCGCTCAGTTCCTTGTCAATCTCGCAAAGCGACGTTCAATTCCACTTGTCCTCGTCGGGCATGTCACAAAAGAAGGTGACCTAGCTGGCCCACGCGTACTAGAGCACCTCGTTGACACGGTGTTGAGCTTTGAAGGCGACCGCCATCACTCATTGCGTCTCGTCCGGGCGGTCAAGCATCGCTTTGGGTCAACCAATGAGCTCAGTGTGTTCGAAATGACCGGTGATGGCCTCACCGGCGTTGCTGATCCCAGCCAGTTGCTACTCGCCGACCGAAAAGACCAGATTCCTGGGTCCGCAGTTGTCCCGACGCTCGAGGGTCGACGACCACTGATCGTTGAGATTCAAGCACTCACTTCGGTCGCCCCTCCCGGTGTGCCCGCTCGACGAACCGCACAAGGAATTGACCAATCTCGCCTTGCAATGCTGCTTGCCGTGCTCGCTCGACATTGTGGGGTGCCAACTTCGGCAACCGATGTGTACGCGTCAGCGGTGGGTGGGGTCAGAATTGCCGAACCCGGCATCGACCTTGCGCTGAGTTTGGCCATCGCATCGTCCATCGTTGATCGGCCATTACCACCAGATCTCGCTGTCTTTGGCGAGGTTGGCCTCGGAAGTGAGGTTCGGCAGGTAGCTCAACCCGATCGTCGATTTGCCGAGGCGCATCGGCTGGGATTCAAGCGTGTTCTTGCGCCTTTGCGATCGCCCGATCCGATCGACAACATCGAACTCATCCGAGTGAGCGATGTCGGAGAAGCCCTCCGTGCTGCGGGTTTGACCTGAACGTGCTCCTCGCGCTCGTCTATGCCACTTCTTCGGGCTGATCGTTAGCCTTGGCTCTGTGAACCTCCGGCTCGCGCTCGCTCAACTCAACCCGACTGTCGGGGCGATAGGTGCGAATCTTCAACAACTCAAAGATGCGTACCACAGCGCAGAGCAAGCGCAGTGCTCAATCATTGCGTTCGGAGAACTCAGCATCACTGGCTACCCGCCAGAGGACCTCCTTCTCAAACCGCGATTCATTGCCGATCAGCGCGCCGCCTTGCTCGAATTTGCGGCTTCAACAACTTCGTGTGTTGCCGTGGTCGGAGTTGTCGACTCTGACGGTGAACGCCTCTTCAATGCGGCTGCTGTGTGCGCCGACGGCCGGGTACAACACATCTACCGCAAACGCAGCCTCCCGAATTACAGCGTGTTCGACGAGAAACGGTATTTCACTCCAGGAACTGAACCGCTACAGCTCATTGGTGTGAACGGAATTCCGGTCGGAATTTCGATCTGCGAGGACATTTGGGTAGATGACGGCCCTCATGTTGACCTCGTTGCTTCGGGGGCGGAAATCCTCGTGAGCATTAACGGTTCGCCATACCACCTCGACAAAGACGCAGAACGTGAAGCGCTCATCGCCGATCGAGCATCACAACTCGGAATTCCGATCTGTTATGTCAACCAAGTTGGTGGGCAGGACGAACTCGTCTTCGATGGTGGTTCCTTCGTCGTTGACCACTCGGGCGAACTCCTCGGTCGAGCCCCACTCTTCACGGAGTCGCTCCTCATCACAGATGTCGAGATTCAACATCGTGAATCTCGTGTTGAGCCATCAATTTCACTCGGTGGAAATGCGGCTCCAATACATGCCGACAATCCCGTTCTCCCGATTGCCGAATCGATGTCGGGAGACGACGAACTGTACGAGGCACTTGTGCTCGGGACGCGTGATTACTGCAGGAAGAATGGCTTCTCCGATGTCGTCATCGGTTTATCCGGCGGCATCGATTCGACTCTTGTTGCGTGCGTGGCAGTCGATGCATTGGGGGCAGACCACGTTCACGGTGTTGCAATGCCTTCTCGCTACTCATCGGATCACTCACTCACCGATGCGGAAGCCCTTGCCAACAATCTGGGCGTCGACATGCGAACCATCTCAATCGAGCCGGCGTTCGCCGCATATATGGAGATGCTTGATCCGTCGTTCGCGGGCCGCCAACCGGGGCTCACTTGGGAGAATGTGCAATCACGTTGTCGAGGACAGATCCTGATGGCGCTCTCGAACGAATTCGGTTGGATGGTTCTCACCACCGGCAACAAGAGCGAGGCCGCAGTTGGCTACTTCACTATCTATGGAGATTCAGTTGGCGGTTACGCCGTCATCAAAGACCTCTTAAAGCTCAAGGTGTACGACCTTTGCCGACTTGTGAATGAACGCGCTGGCAAAGAAGTCATTCCGAACAATGTCATCGTGAAGCCTCCCTCAGCCGAACTGCGACCAGATCAACGAGATGACCAGAGCCTTCCGCCGTATGAAGTGCTTGACCCGATTCTTTCGCTGTACGTCGAACATGACCGCACTGCGCAAGACATCATCGATGCGGGTCACGACCCCGAGATGGTTTCTCGCATCACACGACTCGTCGACATTGCCGAATACAAGCGTCGGCAATCGCCTCCAGGCGTGCGCGTTACGCAGAAAGCATTCGGTAAAGACCGCCGCGTGCCGATCACTAACGGCTATCGCTGAGATGCAAGCTCGATAAGCAACCTCATTGCCTCGTCGACCCGCTCAACCGGCACGAGAAGATGATCATGATGGTGACCAGCAATTACGTTGCACGCAATCTCGTGCTCAGCCAATACCGAACTTACCGCTGCAGTTAATCCAACTCCCTCGAGCGACGAGTTGACGGTCAGGGTGATCCAACCGAGCCCTACCGGATCGACGAGATCCAAACAGGCCGCATCTTCACGGGCGATCACCACCGACAGCCCTTCGGTCTCGCGAACGGTTGAGTAGACGGTGAGTCCGTCAGGCACCCGCTCATCTAACGCAATGGTTGCAAACACGAACACCCCTGGCACAACCTGCGGGTTCATTCCACGAATCATCTCTTCGCGGCCGGAAATCACCACCTGATGTTCACCCACAACATGCGTCGCCCGCTGAACTACCGCCATCGCTCATCTCACTGGAACCCAACACGAGATTCACAAATTGTGTTTCGTGGTCAGCGGTCTTGACGTAGTACTCCCACCGGGGCCCATTTGGATCATCAACCCAAGTCTCGACCTTCTCAGCAAAACAGCAGATGGTGTCGTCAATACCGCTGGTCTCGAGACCCTCATTGCGAAGCCGCAACTCTTCTGCAACAACCTCTTCCGCTGATTCAACCTCGATGCCGAGGTGGTTAATCGTTCCAGCCGCAACATCAGGCCTCTCGAAGATCACAAACTTCAGAGGGGGGTTCTCAAGCGCCCAATTCGCATACCCCTCTTTGACTTTCGCGGGCTGCTCGCCAAACAATTTGCTGTAGAACGCGATTGATTCATTGAGATCGCGAACATTCATCGCCAACTGAACACGCATCTAGGTCAGTATGTCAGCCACACTGGGGCAATGAAGACACACCGCGTAGGCATTATCGGTCTCGGCACAGTCGGTGCCCGATTCGTCGAACAGTTCAATCTGCATGATCGATTTGAGCTTTCGGCATGTTGGGATGCATCAGATACAGCTCGGGATCGTTTCAGTTCGACAGAGAACGTCGTCGCAACTGCCGAGGATGTCATTGCAAACTGCGATGTCGTCTACATCGCAGTCCCCCCGGCTGCTCACGCAACATATGTTGAGCAAGCAGTCGCAGCTGGCTGTGCAATTTTCTGCGAGAAGCCACTCGGCGTTGACATTCCCGAAAGCGAACACATTCTTAAACTCGTCGAGTCATCAGGTCTGCCAAGCGCAATCAACTACGTATTCGGATCCGCACCATCAGCGGTTGAGCTCGGACGACGAGTATCGAACGGCGAACTAGGTGACATCGTGTCCGCGGAATTCATGATGCACCTCACCGAATGGCCGCGTGCCTGGCAGGCGGCAGCCACATGGCTTGCAGAGGCTGCCGAAGGTGGTTGGATTCGTGAAGTCGGATCGCACTACGTCTTCCTCGCACAGCGTCTCTTTGGTGAAGTCACGCTTGAGCACTGCATCGTTCGGCGCCCTGCACCAGAACTCGCCGAAAATTTGGTGACCGCCCGACTCTCAACGAAACCAACACCAGTGACCATTCATTGTGAGAGTGGCTCAGCCGGAGTCGACTCACTGATGTTCACCGTACGAGGTTCTCAGCAGTCGATGAGAATTATCGACTGGTACAACGTTGAAGCGACCGACGCAGACGGCAATTGGACGCCAGTCGCGATCGACGCCACGCCGTCGGCTCCATGGGCCGCCTACCGCGCTCAACTAGACGGGCTCGCCGCAATGCTCGATGGTGAGACACACAACCTTCCAATGTTTGCAGAAGCCCTTGGAGTGCAACGCGTGATCGAGGGAATTCTCTCCGCCTAGCAAGATCTCAAGTGAGCTGTGGAAGTATCACGTCCAATTTGGGTGAACTACGTACAGCGTCGGAGAGTTGTCGTCCTCATCAATTCGAGGCATCGGTGCAATCAGCCCCCAACGCACGAGGTCATCAATTGCTTCTTGAACTGCGAGTTCTTTGAGCGGCACCCACCACTTCTTGCCGCCACCCGCTTGGGCGATTCCCTCAACATCGATTGCAAAACCACAGTTCGATAACCGATGTTCACCGTCTTCGACAATCTCCGACAGTACGTTGTTCCAAATTCGCCAATGCCAGCGGGATAACTCACCAACTTCGGCTCGCTCTTCAAGCACCCGAGCCATCTGGTGTGGAAGCGGCTTCACCCACTTCTTCTCGCGCATGCAGTCCAACATGGCGCGAAGCACCTCAACCGCTTCGGAGATACCCGAACATGAATCTGTTTCGCTCTGCAGGACGCTCTGCAGTAGTTCAAGAGGTTTCACAATTCGTGAGTCATCGCCAACGAGCGGCAACACGACGGGTGATGCTTTGTTAATCGCAGCGAGCAAGAACCTCAGGTCGGAAGAGTGCGAAAACTGCAACACCATTTCGATGTACTCGTCGATGACGAACTCAACCTTGGGGACTTCCACCCTGCCACTCTTGTCATCGCTTGGCATCACCGCAAAACTTTCCTCCACCAAACAACAATTCAGCCTCAATACTCAGGGCTGTCAACGACCTCACGCTGAAACCAATTGCGGTTGGGCTTGCCGGCACACAGATGTCTAAAAGTAGTGCGCCTACGAGACAAGTGCCTCCAGGTGACAGCATGGTGA
>JALRDI010000067.1 GCA_023257035.1 Ilumatobacteraceae bacterium
GTCGGACGGAGCCGAACGGAAGTAGAGGCCATTGTCTGCATAGTCAGTGAATGCAGGTGAGGTGTTGGCTGGTGAGAACTGGATCTTGCCAGCGTTGGTGATCTTGTCGATGACGGTCAATGACACACCTGATGATGCGGCACCGATGAATGCGTCAACGTCCTCTGCGAGGAGGCGGTCAACTGTTGCGTTTGCAACATCGCCGTTGTCGCCTGAGTCACCTGGGAGCCACTCGACGTCTGCGCCGTTGACGCCGCCAGCAGCATTGATTTCTGCTACAGCGAGCTCAACGCCAGCGAACTCGGGTGGTCCGAGGAATGCAAGGTTGCCGGTCTCTGGCAAGAGACCGCCGAGGCGGAGCACTCCATCACCAGCTGATTCAGCGGCAGGCTCTTCTGCGGCCCCTTCCTCTGTAGCTGGCTCTTCGGCTGGCTCTTCGGCTGCATCGTCACTGCCGCCACAGGCGCCAGCTACGAGAGCGAGTCCAACCACGAGCGCACCGAAATTACGTGCACGGGTCTTCTTCATTGGGTTGTTTCCTCCCCCTATCGGACTAGGGCGGGATTGCCCCAGTTCTTAGGTGTAACAAAGGCTACGCCGTCTTTATTCACGTGACAATCTTTTGCCCCAAGCGACTGGCGAGCGGCCATCGAGCGAGATCCTCGACTCATTCAGCCGAAAATCGGGTTAAGCTGGTCGAAACCCATCCAAGGACGTCAACCAGCACGTCTGCACGTGCAGTCGAATCCCATGGCATCTTGACGGAAATATCAAAGAACCCCCGAGAATTCAATGAAATCAACGCCATATTGGGGTTGATATCGACCCTCAGAAAAGCATTGATTTATGAATCAACCGTGCCCGTCGGCAAATTATTCGCCGGCCACTTCGAAGAGCACCTTCGCGGTTGCAGTTCTGTCATCGAGCGACCGGAAGGCGTCGATCGCATCATCAAACGAGTGGATCTGTCCGATCGGCGGCTTTACTGCTCCTGACTGCACGAGCGGAACAAGTCGCGAATGGATGTCCTGAGCGAGAGCGGGGTTGCCTGCAATCGCTTCCCCCCAGGCCGCTCCGACGATGCTGACGTTCTTGAGCAGTAACCGGTTGACCTTGATTGAGGGAATTTCGCCGGCTGCAAATCCGACGACGACGAGCCGACCTGAGCGAGCCAGTGCACGCACACCATCAAGGAAGCGGTCTCCGCCAACCGGGTCGTACGTCATGTCGACACCCCGACCACCTGTGATTTCAAGCACCTCGTCTTTCCAAGTGTCGCTCACGATCACCGTGTGATCCGCACCGGCTGCCGCGGCGACTTCAGCCTTTTCTGGTGTCGAGACGAGGCCGATGATGGGCCCTGCGCCGATGCCCTTTGCAACCTGAATGGCCGATGTTCCAACGCCTCCAGCAGCGCCAAGTACCAGCACAGATTCGCCAGCTCTTAGCCCGCCACGATCGACGAGACAGAACATTGCGGTCTGGTAGTTGAGAACGAAGGCTGCACCTTCTGCGAGGGACATCTCATCGGGCAACTTGAAGACTTGATCGGGATGGCCAGCAACTACCTCGGCATGGCATGTGTTTCCCCACACCGCGACACGGTCGCCGGCAACCACGCCTGCACCGGCGGGTGCCGAACGGACGACACCGGACGCCTCGACTCCGGGGATAAAGGGTGGCTCTGGACGAATTTGATACATGCCCTTGGTCTGTAGCAAATCAGGGAACGAGACGCCTGCGTATGCGACATCAATGATGACGGAGCGGCCGTCATCATCTGGCTCTGGACGATCAACGATGGCAAGGCCATCGGGTCCGGTGAGCGATTGAACTTCGAGTGCGCGCATGTGTGGGTCTCCTTGATTAGTGGGTTGCAAATCGGTCGGTGGATGGTGCGGGCTGAGGTGAAGTAAACGTCAGCACACCGTCATCGAGTGGGTTCTTCAGTAAGGCTTTTTTGTCGGGTGCAAGTCGTTGCGGATTTGTCCACGGTTCGCGGTCACCCTGTTTCGGGAGCATTGGCATCATCCGTTGCATGTAGCCCGACGAGAAGTCATCGATCCATGGTCGACGCGGCATGTCCATCTCATCTGGTCGAAGACGAGGTGTCACTTGTTGCGTACCTGTCTTTCGCATGTGGTTGAGAAGGCGACACACGTAGGTGCTAGTGAGGTCGGCGCGCAGCGTCCACGAGGCATTGATGTACCCGAATGTCGAGACGAGGTTTGGAACATCTGAGTAGGCGACGCCCCGATAGGTGAATGTCTCTGAGAAATCGATTGCTGTTCCGTCGACGACGAAGTCCATATCGCCGAGGGTGACCAATTCGAGACCAGTGGCAGTCACGATGATGTCGGCTTCAAGGTGCTCGCCGGAGGTCAACGCGATTCCAGATTCGGTGAACGATTCGATGGTGTCGGTCACGACAGATGCGGATCCGTTTCGTAGTGCAGCGAATAAGTCGCCGTTTGGAACGAGGCAGAGGCGTTGGTCCCAAGGGTTGTAGCTCGGGGTGAAGTGCTTGTCGACGTCGACATCTGGGCCCACGAGTGCCCGCACGCCCTGCAGTAGTTTGCCTTTCACCATCTCAGGGTCAGTACGGGTCTTCTTGTAGAAGAATTGCTGGAAGAACGTGTTTTTCGCGCGAATAATCGGGTGGGCGAGTTTGCGAGGAAGGTAGCGCTTGATCTTTTTCGCGACGGGATCAACGTCTGGGCGAGCAACCATCCACGTTGGAGAACGTTGCAACATGGTGACGTGTTCGGCTTCATCGGCAATGGCGGGAACAATGGTTACTGCGGTTGCACCTGACCCGATGACGACAACTCTCTTGCCAGCGCAGTTGAGGTCTTCTGGCCATTGCTGAGGATGGACAATGTGTCCGTTGAATTGATCTCGTCCCTCAAATTTGGGGTCGTAGCCGCCGCGGTAGCTGTAATAGCCCGAACACATGAACAGGAAGTTGCAGGTCAGCACAACAACTTCTGACTCGTTGATGAGGGCATGCACGGTCCATCTGGCAGAGGTTGAATCCCACTCAGCCCGGACAACTTTGTGGTTGAAGCGAATGTGGCGACGGATGTTGAACTCTTCAACGGTCTCTCTGAGGTATGCCATGATCGACGGCCCATCGGCGATCGACTTCTCAGCGGTCCACGGTTTGAACGAATAGCCGAGGGTATGCATGTCGCTATCTGAACGAATGCCGGGATATCGAAACAGATCCCAGGTGCCACCAATGTCTGAGCGGCCCTCAAGGATGGTAAACGTGCGATCTGAGCACAGCTTCTGCAGGTGGTAGGCGGCGCCGATACCCGAGATCCCGGCGCCTACCACGATCACGTCGTGGTGCTCGGCCTGCACTGACGATGCGGAACCATCTGGTGATGTACCCATCCCCGGATCGTAGTTGTCTGCGTTCTGGCGTTCCGAAGTGGCCGACCTCGTCACGATTGGCCGGTTCCTGAGATGATTTACAGATGGAATATCGCCGCTTAGGAAATACTGGTCTTGAAGTGTCTCGTATCTGTCT
>JALRDI010000106.1 GCA_023257035.1 Ilumatobacteraceae bacterium
CACCTTGACGAGAAGGTTGCCACCTTCCACCTCGAATCCCTTGGTGTTCGTTTGACGAAGCTCACCGATGAGCAAGCCGAATATCTCGGCATCGAACCCTCAGGCCCATTTAAGCCTGAGCACTACCGTTACTGATCGACGCTGTTACACCCTCTCGTCATGATGGCGAGATGGTATTCAGCGTTACATCCCATCAGATTCGGCAACTGAGCGCGAGAGTGCTCGATGCCCTCTGCCCGCCAACCTGCGCTGCTTGCGGACAAGTAGGAGCTGAAATTTGTCGCTCGTGCCGGTGCGCGATTGTCGAAGAATTGCGTTCCGGTAATCCGTCGATTTGCTCAGGCGACAGTCGAACAGTGGTTGGTGGCTTTCAGGGACGAATGCGTGACGTGATCTCAGGAATGAAGTTCAGACATCACCGTGGAGCGGCACGTTACCTAGGTGGGCTCATTGCTCGACAGATCATCAACGATGGTGTTGTCCCTGGAAGTGATGTGCAGGCCGTAACTTGGGTGCCGACGACGAAGCGACGCTTGAGCGAGCGTGGTTTTGACCCGAGCGAAGTGATGGCACGTCTTGTTGGAGCTCAACTGGGGCTTCCCGTGGTGCGGATGCTTGACCGTGTCGATTCAGGTGAGCAAAAGGCAAAAACGCGTGTCGAACGCTGGAATGGCCCAGGATTTCGCGGCCGACGGACTCGTTTTGATCGCGTGTTGCTGATCGACGACGTCATTACGACAGGAGCAACTATCGCAGCAGCATCGGGTGCACTCCGAACATCGGGCGTCTCTCATATCCACATTGCAGCAGCGGCCTCAACGCCTCTTCGAATCTCAGAAGCGCACACCTCCCCACAAGAGAGGTATTCGACGGCAGCCTGACAGCCCCCGCCGATAGGCTCAATGCCGCATGGGAATTCTTGATCGCGTCCTCCGCGCTGGAGAGGGAAAGAAACTCAAGGCTCTTGAGGGCATCGTGCCAGATATTGGCGCGCTCGGCGACTCCATCGGCGCTCTCTCAGACGAGGCTCTGCAGCACAAGACGGTCGAATTCCGTGAGCGACTTGATCGCGGTGAATCTCTCGACGACCTGCTGGTAGAAGCCTTTGCGGTAACTCGAGAAGCCGCAACACGCGTACTTGGTCAGCGACATTACGACGTTCAGTTAATGGGTGGCGCTGCACTGCACTTTGGCTGGGTTGCAGAAATGAAAACCGGTGAGGGTAAGACCCTCGTCTCCACACTTCCTGCCTATTTGAATGGCCTGTCAGGAAATGGCGTTCACCTCGTCACCGTCAACGATTACCTCGCTCGCCGAGACGCAGAATGGATGGGCCAACTTCACCGTTGGCTTGGATTGTCGGTCGGATTGGTCATTCCAGGGGTGAAGACGAGCTCGACGGAGAAGCGTGCAAGTTATGCCTGTGACATCACGTATGGAACAAATAACGAATTTGGCTTCGACTACCTGAGGGACAACATGGCAGGTCGGCTTTCCGACAAGGTGCAGCGCGGGCATTCGTTCTGCATTGTTGACGAAGTCGACTCGATTCTCATCGACGAGGCTCGCACTCCGCTCATCATCTCGGGACGTGTGGGCGATGCAGCCAAGCTGTACTACCGATTTGCCTCAATTGTGAGAACCCTCGCCCGAGATGTCGACTATGAGGTTGAAGAAGATAAGCGGGTCGTGGTTCCACTCGAACCAGGTATCGAAAAAGTTGAGCACGCCCTTGGTGTTGACAACCTTTATGACGATGTCCAAGCCAATCTGGTCCATCAGTTCACTGTTGCATTGAAAGCGAAGGAGCTCTATCGACGAGATAAGGACTACATCGTTCAAGGCGGTGAGGTCAAGATCGTCGACGAGTTCACTGGTCGAATTCTCGAAGGTCGTCGCTGGTCTGAAGGTATCCATCAGGCGGTGGAGGCCAAAGAAGGCGTCAAGATCAAAGAGGAAAATCAAACCCTCGCAACAATCACGCTGCAGAACTACTTCAGGATGTACGGCAAGCTTGCTGGCATGACCGGCACCGCCTCAACAGAAGCGGCTGAACTGATGAACACCTACGGACTTGGTGTTGTACCGATTCCGACCAACCGAGAAATTGCCCGCCTTGACCAAGCAGACCTCATCTACAAGAGCGAGGTTGGCAAGTTTGGGGCAGTCATCGACGACATTGTTGAACGCCATGAGATCGGTCAGCCTGTGCTCGTTGGCACGGTGTCGGTCGAGAAGAGTGAACTTCTCTCAAAGATGATGAGAGATCGCGGAATTGAGCATGAGGTGCTCAACGCGAAACAGCACACTCGTGAAGCAGAAATCGTCGCTCAGGCTGGTCGGCTTGGCTCGATCACCGTCGCAACCAACATGGCCGGTCGAGGCGTCGACATCCTCCTTGGCGGAAACGCCGAACTTCTTGCCCGTCGTGAAGTGCTGAAGGAAGGATTCGACGAAGGACTCCTTGTTGACGACTTCGCACTTTCTCAGCCGCTTGACCAAATGCCTGAGGAGTTCCGTGAACAACGGGTAGCTGCGTTCGAACGCTACGAGCACCACCTCAATCGTTTTGCCGCTGAGTGCGCTGAAGAAGGGGTGAGAGTTCGCGAGTTGGGTGGGCTCTACGTCATTGGTTCAGAGCGTCATGACAGCCGTCGAATCGACAACCAGTTGCGTGGTCGCGCCGGTCGTCAGGGAGACCCTGGTGAAAGCCGTTTCTACCTCAGTCTTGACGACGAACTCATGCGACTGTTTGCGACTGGCGCGCTGCAATGGGCCATGGGTCGATTCGACGAAGACGAAGCGATTGAAGCGAAGATGGTGACAAAGGCCATCGAACGTGCGCAGACAACGGTTGAGCAGAAGAACGCTGAAGTTCGAAAGAACGTCCTCAAGTACGACGAGGTCATGAACGAGCAGCGCAAGGTGATCTACCGGCGCCGCGACCAGATTCTGACCGGCGAGGACCTGAAGGCGACCGCCCTCGAGTATCTCGGCGAGGCCGTCGACGACCTCATCGCCACCAACTGTGCCTCGGTCGCGACCGACGAATGGGACCTCGAGGGCCTGGCCAAGGAGTTGACCCTCTACTGGCCGACCACGCTCACCGCCAACTCGATGGCCGATGCCGACTCGTCCGAGGAGCTGCGCTCGGCGGTCATGGCCGAAGCCCTCGGCCACTACGAGCAGCGTGAGGTTGAGCTCGGCGAGGACACCATGCGCCAGGTCGAGCGGCAGGTCATGCTGCGCATCATCGACCAGCGCTGGCGCGAGCACCTCGAGGAGATGGACTACCTCCAGGGGGGCATCAACCTCCGCGCGATGGGTCAGAAGGACCCGCTCACCGAATGGCAGCGCGAGGGCTTCCAGATGTTCGGCTCGATGATGACCGGCATCGCCCGTGACTTCGTCCGGTACGTCATGCACGTTCAGGTGGCCCAACCCGAGCAGCCGACGCTCACCCCGAAGGTGCTCAACCTCCAGGAGACCTCGAGCGACGACGCCACCACCACCGGCTTCGACACCGCGAGAGCCGCCGCTGCCGCCGAGTCGAGCGGAGCCCCGGCCGCCGTCCAGGCCCCCGCCAGCCCGGCCAAGCAGCAGACCGTGGTGAAGGACGCCTTCGACAAGACGCCGCGCAACGCCCCGTGCCCGTGTGGGTCGGGCAAGAAGTTCAAGCTCTGCCACGGCGCGGGCTGAGGACGACCGTGCGCGACTTCACCGAGGACCTGCGCGATGTCGCGCGTCGCGTCAGCGAGGCCACCGGCTACCTCGGCATCGATGAGGCCCGCAACCGGCTCGTCGAGCTCGAGGCCGAGATCGGTCGGCCCGACCTGTGGGACGACGCGGAGCGAGCCAAGCAGGTCAACAGCGACTACGCCGCGGTCAAGGACGACATCGATATCTACGACGGTCTCACCCGCGACCTCTCCGATGCAGAGGTGTTGCACGAGTTGGCCCGCGAACTCGATGATGAGACCCAGGAGGACGAGATCGCGGCTGCCATCGCTGGTCTCTCCGCCCGGCTCGACCAACTCGAGCTCCGCAGCCTGTTCACCGGGGAGCACGACGACAGCGCCTGCATCGTCCAGATCAACGCAAAGGACGGCGGCGTCGATGCCCAGGACTTCGCCGAGATGCTGCTCCGCATGTACTCGCGCTGGGCGGAGAACCGCAGCTTCGGCATCGAGGTCAACTACTACTCCGAGGGCACCGAGGCCGGCATCAACTCCGCTGAGTTCACTCTCACCGGCCGTTACGCCTACGGCCTCATGACCTCCGAGCGGGGCACCCACCGACTGGTGCGGATCAGCCCCTTCGACAACCAGGGTCGCCGCCAGACCAGCTTCGCCGCCGTCGAGGTGGTGCCCGTCCTCGAGCAGACCGACCAGAT
>JALRDI010000137.1 GCA_023257035.1 Ilumatobacteraceae bacterium
CCGCAGAAACGACACTTGAAGGTGCAGACGTTCGTGTAGTTGATATTCCGGTTGTGTACCCAAGTGACTGTGTCGCCGACCGCTTCATGTCGAAGGTGGTCAGCTACCTCCGCAATTGCGTTTACTTCTGGCCCTCGGGCCGAGAACAAGGTGACGATGTCATCCTCGGTGAGCTGCTCTTCCGCGGCAACTGAGTCAAGCACCCGCCTGATCGGAGAGTCGGAAGTTGCTGCGGAGCGGCCGGGAATGAGGGTGGTTGGAGGGTTCGTCGCCCCGGCGTACCACGCCGTCGACCGATGACCGATGAGCACGACCTCTGCGCCATCGTGAACGACATCGGCTGCAGTTGTCTTCTCAGGCCAGATTGCACCGGGGTCGTCGCGACCAAGCCCTTCGGCATCTGAGCGGTCGAGCACCGCAAAACGCAACCCATCATCAATCCACTGCGAAGGGTTGAGAACGTATTCGGGGTGAGCAGTCAGTCGCGGTGCAAGCGCATAGCCGCGCTCTTCGGTGATGGATCTCAGGCGATCAAGTTCTGGCCATGGACGCTCTGGGTTGACGTGGTCGGAGGTGACGGGCGAGACGCCACCCCAGTCATCGATTCCGGCGTCGATGAGTTGGCCGATGTCATCGGAGAGGTTTGGCGGTGCCTGAAGATGAATGTCCGCTGGTAACAGCACCCTTGCTGCAGCGATCGTCCAGAGATATTCATCTGTTGGGCATGCGGGCTCGTTTCGCATGCCTGTTCCAGGCTTCGGAAGGAAGTTTTGGACGATGACTTCCTGGACGTGACCATGTCGGCGGTGTGAGTCGGCTATCGCCTCGAGAGCAGCGAGACGATCAGTCCTTGTTTCACCGATGCCGACGAGGATCCCAGATGTAAATGGAATGTTTAGCTCGCCGGCCGCTTCGAGAGTTGCGAGTCTGCGCTCAGGTGTTTTGTCTGGAGCTCCGCGGTGGCATGCAAGGTCGCCCCGGAGCGTTTCGACCATCATTCCCTGACTTGGTGAGACTCGGCGGAGCAACTCGAGGTCGTTGTGAGAAATTGCCCCAGCATTGGCGTGAGGGAGCAGCCCGGTTTCGTCGAGGACGAGCTGTGCCATGTCGTGCAGATAGTGAATAGTCGAGTCGTAGCCACGCTCGGTGAGCCATCGGCGAGCAACGTCGTAGCGGTCCTCTGGGGCTTCACCCAAGGTGAATAGCGCTTCGTGGCACCCTTGCTTGGCACCCTGTTTTGCGATCGCAAGTACGTCGTCAGGCGAGAGAAATGGTTGTTCGAGTCGGGCTGGGGGCTGCGCAAAGGTGCAGTACCCGCACGCATCCCGGCACAACATGGTGAGCGGTATGAAGACCTTTGGTGAATAGGTAAGTCTTGAGCCGAATGCAGCATCTCGTTTTAATGACGCTTCTTCCAGAAGCTCGTCGAAGTTCCGTTTCAAGATGTCCGATGCCGCTGGGCTGAGCGCGTCAACGGAAGCGCCTCCTTGAGACAGCGTGACGGCGACTGAGTTCATGTTGCAACTGTAGCGAGACTGAGTTCGGAATCCGAACTCAGTAGTATTGGCGGCATACCAAGGTGTACGTTCGTCAGGTAATGGAGAACGCTCGCCACACCGAAACAGCGATCGAAGAAACCCTTCGAGTCGTTGGTGATCGCTGGTCGATCCTTCTTGTTCGAGCCGGGTTGCGAGGCATCCGTCGCTTCGATGATTTTTGTGATGATCTCGGAATCGCCCGGCCTGTGCTGACCGAGCGGCTCCGCCGTTTGGTGAAATTTGGCATTTTTGAGCGACGGAAATACCAGGACAAACCAGTTCGGTATGAATATCGACTCACCGAAGCCGGGCTTGCGCTCTCGCCAGCTCTGGTTGCACTTGTCAGGTGGAGCGAGGAATATTCCCAAGAATTGTCGAGCGATGTCACTCTCGTGCACGCACCATGTGGCACGGAACTCGAGCAGGCATTCTGGTGCCGCTCCTGCCAATCGACATTTGGACCGAGCGCGGTGAAGGGCGTCACCAGCAGCATTGACTTGTAAAAACTTGTCGAAGAGCGCGCAGTCGATTGTGCCGAAAGCAGGTCTCGCCAACTAGCGTAAGAGCCATGTCGCAGACACTCCAGCGCGGACCGGTTTCCGGGACCGCCGTGAAGAAATCGTCACGCCGCAAACCGTTCCTGCTTGACCTTTACTCAACAGCCGTTGGCAAGAAGTACGTCATGGCGGTCACCGGGATCATCGGTGTTGGCTTCATCATCGGCCACATGGTCGGAAACCTCAAGGTGTACCTCGGAGCCATTGAGCACAATGGCGAGCAGGCGTATGACATCGACATCTACGGTGAATTCCTTCGCGAACTGCTCGTTCCGATTTTGCCTCACGGCTACGCCCTGTGGGGACTTCGTCTCGCGCTGATTGGAGCGATCATCCTTCACCTTCACGCCGCTTGGTCGTTGACGATCCTCAACAGGAACGCTCGCCCGGTGAAGTACCAAGGTGCACGTGACTATCAGGTAGCAAATTTTGCGAGCCGAACGATGCGCTGGTCGGGCGTTCTCGTGCTCTTCTTCATTGCCTGGCACCTCGCTGACCTCACCTGGGGATGGCTGAATCCTGGCTTCGAATATGGGGCGATCTACCGAAATCTCGATGCGAGCCTGTCTCGAGTTCCCGTCGCTGCGCTCTACATCGTCGCAAATATTGCACTAGGAATTCACTTGTTCCACGGAGTGTGGAGCCTGTTCCAGTCAATGGGATGGAATAACCCTCGGTTCAACCGCTGGCGTAGAGCGATTGCAACCGGACTAGCGGCCGCAGTGGTCGTCGGAAATGTGTCATTCCCGATCATGACTCTCGCAGGAGTCATCAACTTCCAGCCGCTCTCATAGGACACGTTGAGGAGACATCCAACATGAGTTCAATTCTCGATTCGAAAATCCCAGAAGGGCCAATGGCCGACAAATGGGAAAACTTCAAAGCGAATGAAAAGCTGGTTAACCCAGCAAACAAGCGCAAGTTCAAGGTCATAGTTGTCGGAACCGGCCTCGCAGGTGCGTCCGCTGCAGCAACCCTCGCGGAACTTGGTTACCAAGTCGACGCGTTCACCTTCCATGACTCACCACGTCGTGCCCACTCGATTGCAGCGCAGGGGGGAATCAACGCCGCTAAGAACTACCGCGGCGACGGCGACTCTGTTCACCGCCTGTTCTACGACACCATCAAGGGCGGCGACTTCCGCTCTCGTGAAGCGAACGTTCATCGTCTCGCAGAGGTGTCAGTCAACATCATCGACCAGAT
>JALRDI010000309.1 GCA_023257035.1 Ilumatobacteraceae bacterium
ATTGCCTCGACGTCAACTTCAAAAGCTCCGGAGAAGGTCCCGGAACCATCCTCTGAAACCACGAAATCTGTGGTGATGTCGTAACACCCTGCGAGAGCAAATGGGGCAAGAACGAATAAAGATTTTTATCTCTTCAACATAAAACTCACGGTACTACTTTCACCGAGGTGAGGCTCTCTCTTTTTCCTAGCCGCTGTCTTGTCACGCAACACGAACGCCGATTTCAAGCTTCATGGGAAGAAGGCGGAGACTGCTACCTTGGCCCTAGGTCAGTCAATTCATCGCCCCGAAGAACCTCCAAGATTCATAGATAAATCGACTATGACCAGCACGGGATAGGAGGAACAATGCCCAAATACTTCTTTATGATCTCGACAGATCCAGATGTTGACCCTCGCAAATGCGCAGTCGCAATTGCATGCGCAGCTGAAGCGGTGACGAGCGGTCACCGTGTCGAAGTGTTTTTCGCGTCGCATGCAGTTCAACTTCTGCAAGCACAGTTCATCGACGATCTTGATGAGCGGGTTGGCATGGCATTAGGCACATGCCGCACAGTGATGGAGACGCTCGTAGGAGGGGCGAAGATCGCCTGCTCAACAGGCTCTCAAGCGGTTGTCGGAGTCACCCCCGAAAATGCAAGTGAAGTGCTCATTGACCCTGATGGCTTGGTGTGGAGCGGCCCTACAGGAGTGGTTGCAATGAGTTCAGCCGCTGATGTCGTGCTCTCGTTCTAACTATCCACTGCCCACCAGCCGGGCTCCGGTATGACTGTCGGATATGGTCAAAACAATGAGATCTCTGATGACATTCACTCAAGGCAAGCCGCTTACCGAGCAAGAAGCCGTCGACTATGTGCAATCGCTTGGGTACTACCCGCTGGTCTTTGACGACGTGCATGATGCCGACGAAGAGTTGCACTGGCACGAATTTGACTCGGTTGCGATGGTCATCTCTGGTACGGGCTCGTTCGCGGACGAAACGGGCGCCGTGACCAACATTGAGCCTGGTTGCATGGTGAATGCAAGCGCAGGTTGGCTGCACCGAACCCTTGCCGGCACCAACACCCGAGTGGTTCTCGGTTCAAACACTCCATACAGCGAGTGGAGCCACCCGATCAATAAAGACCCAGAAAGTCGTCCTCAGTAGGTCTGTCATCCGAACTCAGGAGCGATGTGGTCGTCCTGCGTTCGTTGCCAGCAGGCATTAGACGGCGATCGTCGCAACAACTCCGTAGTGGTCGCTCGCAACAACACCGTTCACTGGCTCTATTCCAAATCGTTCAACACTGACCGGGTTTCCTTGCGGCCGTGGCCGTGGCCAGCCTGTCAACACGTAGTCGAGGCGACGATTCGGCCACGCAGAATCAACGACGTACGGATTGTCATCTGAATACGTCTCGCCAGCACCCGCTCCACATTGAGCCCACGAATCAGTTGCGACCAACCCTGGCACGTACGCCGGCCCGAGCCCAGTGAGTCGCCGAATCTCGTCGCTCTCAGGAACAGCGTTGAGGTCACCGAGGAGAATCGGTGGGAATGACTCTTTCGGGTCGCTGCGCTGGTCAACAATTAGTTCACAAATCTGAGCAAGTTGGCGCTGGCGTAGTGCACTGTTGTCGAAGCCGTGCGAAAGATGTGTGCAGTACACCGTGAGTTCACCAACAGGGGAGTCAACGGTTACCCAGAGCACAGTGCGGTGTGGCGGCATGTCGCCGACATCGAGATATGACCACCCATGGTTAGTAATTGGCCAACGGGTTGCGAGCACATTTGCAATACCCCAGCGATCGTTCTCCTCATCTGGCGAACACGCAACGTGATAACCAAGATCCTCTCGAAGCTGTGCAACCTGATCTGGTTCTCGAGTGCTGACCTCCTGCAAACCAACGATGTCCGCGTCAAGCCGCCGAAGAGTCTCGAATATTGCGGGCTGACGCTCCTCCCAGTTGCCGTGTCGGCACCACAGGTTCCACGTTGCGACGCGAATCATGTCAACATCGCTATGCCTGAAGGCTCTCAATCTCACCGAGTAGAGCAGCGACATCGATGCGCCAACGCCCGTCCTCAGGAGTGAGCACATACGCCATGACGTGTCGCCGTTGAGAGTCGAGTTCGACGATGACGTCTCGAGATTTGCCGACCGACTGGCAGGACTTCACTTTGATCGAAGGGTTTTGCAATAAGAAGTTGTATTCGTACGCAATCATTCGCTCGAATTGTTCGACAGTGACATTCGACCGGAACGTCGTTGATGAGAACTGCAGTGCACCAGCGAAATCCTCCCTTGCAATTGCGGAGGTTTGGGCCTCGATGACGGCGGCTATTGCAACCGATTCATCTTCAGCGCACATGGGCGTGGGCAATGTTGAGGGTGGTGCAGGGAGAGTGGTCGGGGGTATCGATGTTGGCGAGATTGTCGACACGGCGGGAGCGATGGACGCGTCTTGTGCATCACCACCAGAGCACGCCGAGATCAAGAGTGAGCATGTCAACAGACTGAGAAGGTGTCGGCGAGGTGACGTAAACATGGGCTTGCCAAACCGAACCTACATGCCGGTTGCGGCCTACGCTAACGGTGTGGCATTCGACTTCACGGCTCACCAACAGCAGCTCGACAGTGAGGGCTACACAATCGTTCGCGATGCAATTGATCTCGAGCTCGTCAATGCGCTTCGTGATGATGTCCAACGCTTGCAAGCGGAACTTCAGCGCACACCGGCAAATAACAGGTTTGAAGGTAGCCACACCACCCGCACGTACAACCTGTTAGCGCACAGTGAGATTTGGCAGCAGGTTCCCGT
>JALRDI010000325.1 GCA_023257035.1 Ilumatobacteraceae bacterium
CGGTCAAGGTTCACCAACTTGAACTCTCTGAAGTTCATCGAGCATTGTTCGAGGGCTCATCTGAAGGCTTGATAGAGATCGTCACGGTGCATGGAAGAATCGTGGGCGGTCACGTCATTGCATCACGCGCTTCCGAAGTCATTAACGAAATAGCGCTCGCGGTCAGATTCTCTGTCTCGATTGAAGAACTCGCCCGAGTACCTCACGTGTACCCGACGATTGCGAGTGGCATCGGACGTCTCGCCTCAGACCAGGCGGTACTGCGATTGCGACGCCTCAAAGGATTTGCCAAGCTCGGCCGACTGACCGGCTAGTCGTAGGTGACGTTCGCGACATCATCAAAGCGGTCAATTTTCCTCAACGAAGGAAATCCAACCGCAAACGCTGCAGCAATCACGATGGTTGCGATACCGCCACCAGCAATCGCCCATGGAACGCCGAGCCATCGAGCAGCAAGACCACTCTCAAACGCACCAAGCTCATTTGACGCCCCGATGAACACCCCTTCGACCGCGCTCACACGACCGAGTTGATCGGGCGGTGTCGCAAGCGGAACGATTGCTCCTCGAATAAACATCGACACCATGTCAGCAGCCGAGAGCACAACCAGCGCGAGAAAGGCGACGAGGTACGACCGAGTGAGACCGAAGACGACTGTTCCCGCTCCGAACACCGCAACGACAACCAGCAACGTCGGGCCAACCCGACGAGATACCGGGCGAAGAGCAAGCAGAATCGCCATCGCAGCCGCACCAACTCCGGGAGCAGCACGAAGCCACCCATACGCAACATCACCAACACCAAGGCGGTCGCTCGCGACGACCGGGATGAGTGCAACGGCGCCGCCAAACAGAACAGCAAACAGATCAAGGCTGATCGCCGCGAGCACAATTGGTGACCGCCGAATAAACGCGAGGCCTTGCACCGCAAGTCGAAGGCTGGGGCGCTGTTCATCTGCAACAGGAGCAACCCCAGACCGGTAGCTAATTCCCTGTGTAAGAGGAATCGCAAGCATCGCTGATCCTCCCGCTGCGAGATAGGCAATCGACGGATCGATGCTGTACAAAAAACCGGCAAGTGCCGGACCCACAATTGCGCTAGAGGTAAAAGTCGCCGTCCACAATGCAATGACCCGAGGAAGATCCTCAGCCGTTGCAATCAACGGCAATATGGCACGCCGACTTGGATTAATCAGAGCATCAGCGACTCCAATTCCGATTGCCACGAAGACAAGGATCGATACCGAGGTTGAACCCGACCTCGTAAACCAGACAAGCACAGCGACAGAGATCAAACGAAGCAGAAGGAACCCGCTTGTCACCCGCCGGCGATCAAAGCGATCGGCGATGTACCCACTTGGCAACGCAAGAACTAGGCCTGGCACAAACTGCGCCAGCCCAAGAAGGCCAATTGAGAACGGATCGCCGGTGATGTCGTACACCTGCTTAAAAAGGGCCGTAATGCAGATGTTGATTCCGATCGCAGCAAAGGCTGTTGAACCCAAATATCGGCGTATTGCTTGCTGATGAAGTACCGATAACGCCGTTGCCACCGAGCGGACACTACAGCAGTCCACAAATGAAACAGTTGGCAGCTACGACCAAAACTTCTGGAAAATCGCGAGAATTCATCAACTTCATGCTCTGGACGGCAT
>JALRDI010000113.1 GCA_023257035.1 Ilumatobacteraceae bacterium
TCGCCAACTGAGATCACCAGGGAACACCGGACGTCAGTCGTCGTCTTCTCCGCTGGTGTTGGTCTCTGCTGACTCTTCAGGCTCGCTCAAAACACTCGCATCCTGAGCACTCGGCGCCGATGGTGCTTCCGTTGCATCACCAGACGGTGATGCGATCGTTTCTCCGTTCAGCACCGCACGACGGGCAGCAAACTCATCGGCGTCGATCTCACCACGGGCAAATCGTTGCTCAAGGATTTCCAATGCGCCAGATGAGGTAGCAGAAGTGGAAGCGACTTCTTGTTTGTTTCTGCGCGATCTCGACCAGACAATGACGAGAGTGATGACGGCGGCCACCGCCAATGCGATGAGTACAAGAGCGACGAGGTCACCATTGCGACCACCAAATCGATCAAACCCTCTGCCCCCATCGTCGGCAAGAAATGCTATTGAGAAGTCTGTCATTGCGTTCATGAGTGCAGTTCAGCAATGCGAGTTGTGAGGCAGGTAAGAGAACTTCCAGATCACAACCAACATCTGGAAGTCATACGACTACTGCAACGGTGGCGGAAGGTGGCCAGTGCCACGCTCTCGAAGTTCGTCTGCATCACAGACTCGACATCGCGTCTCAACATGCATTGCGGTAATCGACATTTGTGTGCCCCGCGAGCGCTCGATCAGTGGGACCGGGTGGGCAACGACATCAGTTGACCCACAACGTTCGCAGTGCGGTGCAGCCGGTCGATCCCAACTCAACGAGCACCCACCACAAGTAATAGTGATGACAGCCTCGTTGCGCTCGCCAGACAGATGCTCATCTGTCTCACAGTTTGGGCAACTGATGTCGAGTGACATATCTGAGAGGCTAGGCAACGTCGGCAGTGATCCGATGTCGGTCAGCCGGCAAAGGCGTAATGGCAGCAATCACTCCTGAGGTGATGGGGAGCACAACGACGAGTCGTGCAGCACTCGTGTACGAGCCAGCCCAATCAGCAAGCACCGAGAAGACAAATGGCGCTATTGCGGTGGAGATCACCATGACCGACGTCATTCGCCCACGCCATGTGCCGAGTGTTTCGCGGCCGATCCAGCGAGCAAGTAGGGCGCCTTCGCTCGCCGCTATTGACGCACCGGCAGAGCCCAGCGCAATTGCAAACCCGATCGCCCCTAGCTTTGAGTTCACAAACGTTAGCGACAGCACAGCAATCGTCAGAATGGTCATCGCGAACGGCACAACAACCCGGCTCGGCACGCGGTCGACAAGTCGCCCGACCGTGAGGGCGACTGCAGCTGAGGCGATGCTCTGTGGCAAGAAATTGCTCGCTGCAGCAGCAGGTGAAAGGCCTCGCTCACCGAGAACAGCGATTTGGTGAAAGGCCAGAGCTGTCGAAACGAATCCCATCGTTGCGTATCCGAACGTAACGACGAGGAATCCATTTCGGCGCAGATGACGTGGCTCAAGCGCTCCCCCTGAGTCCTCTGTGCTGGTGGGTTCATCGGAATGAGGATGCTCAAGTCGAAGCTTGCGGATGACACCAGACATCACGATGCCCATACCAAGCACCACAACACCTTCAAGCATCCATGTCGTCTGCCATCCCAACCGAGGAATAAATCTGGCAGCAATAAATGGGGTGAGGGCGATCGTTGACCCGCCGAGTGCAGTGAGTAGGCCAAGAGCTGCACCACGTCGATGAACCACATTTTTTGCAACAAAGACCGATGCAGACAACGGCATCCCGGTCTGACCAAATGACCGCAAGCCATAGATCGCAACCGTCAGCACGATGAGGTTCGGTGATTGAGAAGCCAACCAGGTGGCAATACAGAGACCAAGACCCACCCAGGGCAACACCGTTGCAACACTCCGGCGGTCGATGATGCGCCCGAGCCAGGTTCCCGTCGTTGACGCGGCGAGAGTGCCAATTAAATACGCAAACGTCAGTTGCCCTCGGGTGACATCGAGATGCTCGGTGAGTGGGTCAACAAACACTGAGAACCCGGCGGTCTGGCCGGGTCCTGACAGTGCGATCAACAAGGCACCAGTGCCGATGATCGATCGTCGATGTTGTTGAGGCGTTGCCACGATTCTCCCTCTGAGCCGGTCTGAACCTACTCAGTGTGGAGGCCTAATTGGTGTACGTCTGCAATGCC
>JALRDI010000125.1 GCA_023257035.1 Ilumatobacteraceae bacterium
TGCGTGCCGCCCATGACCGCAGCCATTGCCTGAACGGCAACCCTGACGACGTTGTTCACCGGCTGCTGGGCAGTCAACGTCGAACCACCGGTTTGCGTGTGGAACCGCAACATCGCCGAGCGAGGATCCTTTGCTCCAAACCGTTCCGTCATGATCTTGTGCCAGATTCGACGGCTTGCACGGAACTTCGCTACTTCTTCGAAGAAGTCGTTGTGACCATTCCAGAAGAATGACAAACGAGGGGCGAAATCGTCGACATCGAGACCCGCATCAACCGCTGCCTGCACATAAGCGATCGCGTTTGCCAACGTGAATGCAATCTCTTGTACCGCCGTCGAGCCCGCCTCACGGATGTGGTAACCCGAAATCGAGATCGTGTTCCACTTTGGAATATGAGCCGAGCAGTAACCGAAGATGTCGGTGATGATCCGCATCGACGGCTTAGGCGGGTACACGTACGTACCTCGTGCAATGTATTCCTTCAACAGATCGTTCTGGATGGTTCCAGAGATCTGCTCAGACGACACACCTTGTTCTTCGGCAACGATTTGATACATCAACAGCAAGATGGCTGCGGTCGAATTAATCGTCATTGACGTCGACACCTTGTCGAGCGGAATATCGGCGAGCAGGGTGCGCATGTCATCAAGGGAGTCGATGGCGACTCCAACCTTGCCGACCTCTCCCTCGGCGCGTGGGTGGTCAGAGTCGTAACCCATCTGGGTCGGCAGGTCGAACGCGCAACTCAACCCTGTTTGGCCAGCGGCGAGCAAAAACTTGAAGCGTTCGTTGGTGCTAGCGGCATCACCAAAGCCCGAGTATTGACGCATTGTCCACAGGCGGCCCCTATACATCGTCGGGTAAACACCTCGGGTGAATGGCGCCTCTCCGGGAAGCCCTAACTGTTCTGAGGGATCCCAACCATTGAGTGACTCAGCTGTATAGAGCGGAGCAATCTCGATTCCGGAGTCAGTCGTGCGCACGTCATCTGCCATCCCCACAGCGTAGGGCGAGAACGCCTCCGAGCGATCAGGCGGCTGCGATGACAGCGATCTCCATTAACCACTCAGGTCGCGCAAGAGCGGGCACGGTCACGAGCGTCGACGCTGCCCGGTGATCACCGAGAACTCGGTCTCGAGCAGCCATCACGCCCGATAGCGGCTGACCAACAACCGCATAGGTCGTCACCGACACAATGTCATTCACCGACATCTCTGCTTCGGTCAACATCGCCAAGATATTTGCCCAAACAACACCTGCCTGATCGTCTATCAACTCAGGAACGGTTCCATCTGGACGTGTTGGCACCACCCCTGAGGTGTGCAGCCACCGCTGTGCTTCCGTCGTCAACATTGCGTGGGCATATCGCGCAGCAGGAGGCGCAATCTCTTCAGGCTGGATCGGTCGGTGGGAGGCCATGTAGTGATCGTGCCAGAGTTTGGCGCTGCGACACTAGATCGAGTGTGAATTTGTGACTAACGTGCGGATATGGCAATCACCGACAAGCCGATCATCGCATTCCACCCCGAAACCTTCGACGACCTCGAGGAAGAGCGTGCTCACCGCAAGGCGAAACTCGCCGGTGCGCTTCGCGTCTTTGGGCGACTCGGATTTGGCGAGGGTGTCGCCGGGCACATGACCGCCCGCGACCCAATTTTGACCGATCACTTCTGGGTCAACCCGTTTGGCAAGAGCTTCCGCCACATGAAGTCGAGTGACCTGTTGCTTGTCAATCATGATGGCGACGTTGTTGTTGGCGACATGCCAGTCAACCGTGCTGCGTTCGTGCTCCACTCAGCAGTGCACAAGGCCCGCCCAGAAGTCATCGCCGCTGCCCACACACACTCGACCTATGGCAAGGCCTTCTCGGCACTTGGCATTCCCCTTTCCCCAATCACCCAGGACTCGTGCGCCTTCTACGGTGACCATCACGTGATCTCTGAACAAGGCGGCAAGGTCGTACTCGAGATCGAAGCAGGCAAAGAGTTTGCCTCGAAGTTCCAGACTGGCAAAGCAGCAATCCACCAGAACCATGGTCTCTTCACCGTCGGAACCACCGTCGATGAGGCTGCGTTCTGGTTCATCACCATGGAGCGCAACTGTCAGGTGCAACTCGCAGCGATGGCGGCCGGTGACCCGATCGAAGTTCGTGACGAGTACGCGCGCTACACCTTCGAGCAGACCGGCTCACACCTCGCTGGTTGGTTCAGCTTCCAGCCGCTGTGGCAAGAGATCTGCGCTACAGACCCCGAACTGTTCGACTAAGCCAGACACCCAAGGTGCACGGGCGCAGAGTTCCCGCAGAGGGACTCTTCATCATCTCTGCCGTCTCGCAATACATCGGGGCGGCAATCGCGATCTCTGTCTTCGATCAGGTCGCCCCACAATCTGTCGGGTGGCTTCGAGTCGTCGGGGCATCGATCGCTCTTTGGGTAATCGCCAGACCTCGTCTTGGTGACTGGCGCGGACGCAAACTGCTCGGAGCCGCAACATTTGGTATTGCAACCGCAGCAATGAATACGTTTTTCTACCTCGGCATCGCGCGCATCGATCTCGGTAAAAGCGTTGCCATCGAGTTCGTCGGGCCGATTGCGGTTGCTGCGCTTGCAACTCGATCACTTCGAAACGCAATCGCTCTCGTGTGTGCTGTCAGCGGAGTGCTCGTCCTCGGAGGAGTTGAAGTCGGCGGAGAACCTGCCGGAGTTGCGTTCATTCTTGCGTCATCAGCTTGTTGGGCCGCCTACATCGTGATCGGATCAAAAGTCGCCGTCACAAGCAACGGGGTTGAAGGTCTCGCCGTTGGACTCACTATCGGCTCAATCGTGCTCATCCCGATTGGCGCCCCATGGAGCGGGCCGGTCTGGGTCGCTCCTGTTCTACTCCTCGCCTGCCTCGTGACCGGAGTGTTCTCGAACGCAATCGGTTACGGGATTGACCAGTACGTCTTACGGCAAGTCAGCGTTCGACGATTCTCAGTTCTGCTCGCAATGCTGCCGGTGACTGCCGTCATCGTTGGGTGGGTCGCGCTCGACCAACAGCCAAGCGTGCTTGACCTCGCCGGCATTGCTGCCGTCTTAGTCGGCGTCAGCTTGCAAGAGCGCGACGTGGCGCAGACCGTCGAGCCAATCGCTCAGGTTGCGTAGGTTGACCGAAGACCAGTTTCAGATCAGTGGTCGTCGAGCCATGGAGCGCAGAGACCATCGAGATCACGAACCACAATGCGATCACGATTCTCCCAGGTAACTGGGTTTGATGGATCAGGGCGGAGGTTAAACGTCCGGAATTCCATCTCAGTCGTGTCGACAGAGAGAATGCGACCGATCAGTGCATCACCAAGCCCAAGGATCACCTTGATGGTTTCGAGCGCCTGAATTGAACCAACAATGCCCGGCAACACGCCAAGCACACCAGCTTCGGCGCATGACGGAGCAAGTTCAGCGGGCGGCGGCTCTGGAACCATGTCACGGTAGGTCGGGCCTTCCTTCGGATGGAACACACTCACCATTCCCTCGAAACGGAAAATTGAGCCGTGAACAACTGGAATGCCAAGCTTCACGCTCGCATCATTGAGCACATACCGAGACGGGAAGTTGTCTGCACCGTCGACGATGACGTCGTAACCAGAAATGATGTCGACGATATTCTCTGCAGAAAGCCGAGTGTCATAGGTGACGACGTTGACATCTGGATTCAGCAGCGTCAGCGTCTTCTTCGCTGAGTCAACTTTACGATCGCCAACACGATCGATGTTGTGAAGAATTTGTCGTTGCAGGTTTGAAGCGTCGACGTCGTCCATATCGACGATGCCAATCGTGCCGACACCTGCCGCTGCGAGATACAGCGCCGCGGGAGATCCAAGACCGCCGGCACCGAGCATGAGAACCTTTGCGTCGAGCAGTTTCTGCTGACCTTCAACACCAACTTCTGGAAGCAGTAGATGGCGCTTGTATCGATTTTGCTGCTCTGGGCTCAGGCTCGCAGGTTGACGCCACGGACGACCCTCGTCTTTCCAACGGCCAAACCCGCCATCCATTGACGCAACGGTTTCGTAGCCAAGTTCTTGCAAGGTCTTTGCAGCGAAAGCCGAGCGAACCCCGCCGGCGCAATAGACGACAACCGGAAGCGTCTTGTCGACAATGCGATTTTCAATCTGCGCCTCGAGGTGACCCCGGGGAATATGGATCACACCTTCAAGAGCACCTTCGGCGTACTCGTCGGGTTCACGGACGTCGAGAACGAGGTGACCCGCCGCGATGCGCTCAGCCGCTTCATCGGTGGTGATTTCAACAATCTCAGCTTTTGCGGAGCCAAGGAGGTCTCTAAACGTGGCCATGTTTAAATCCTACTGATTTGGTCAGGTATTGCCACCTGGAGCAAACATTTGCGGAAGAATGTCTCCAATCGAGCCCCGAAGCACCACATCTGCAATGCCATCCATCTCGGTCGGCTCCGCATTCACAATGATCACC
>JALRDI010000146.1 GCA_023257035.1 Ilumatobacteraceae bacterium
TCACGTTAGTTCAGCGGCATGAATTCGTCAGAGAGGACGAAGGAGATTGCCGTTGTGATTACGGCGTGACGACGAGACGGCCAGTCACCGTGCGGCTTTCAAGTGCGGCCAGCGCGTCGAGCACATCGTCGAGTGCATAAGCCTTGGTGACATCGGCATGAATCTGGCCACTGCGGAACTTGCCCATCAAGTCAGCATGGGCGGCGAGGACAATGTCGTGGGCACCGCGATCTGAGTACGCCCCCCAATAGAGACCGATAACGGAGTAATTCTTTACCAGCATGTGGTTGCCGGGGTACGACGGAATATCACCAGAGGCAAAGCCGATCACGATGAGACGACCCTCCCAGGCCATCACTCGGCGAGTGACATCGCCAACCGTTCCACCGACCGGATCAAAGGCCACGTCAACACCGTGGTCCTCAGTGATGGCCATGATCTCGTCTCGGAGATTCTCTGACCCAGCATCGAGCACGAAGTGAGCGCCAAGCTCCGTGCAGTGGGCTCGCTTTGCTTCGCTGCTCGCTGTCGCAATCACCTTCGCGCCAGCAGCCACCCCGAGTTGCACAGCAGCAGCACCAACACCGCTTGACGCGCCGTGAACGAGCAGCCATTCGCCTGCCGAAAGTTGACCACGATGGTGGATCCCTACGTGGGCAGTCTGAAATGTCGAGAACAAAACTGTCGCTGATGGCGAATCGACATCATCTGGAATTGGGACTGCGGTATGCGCTTTGATGAGCGCTTGCTCGGCATAGCCGCCACGGGGGAGTGCCGACATGCCAGCGATGCGTGTGCCGACCTCGAGGTCAACCCCGGGGCCAACGGCGTTGATGCGGCCACAGGTTTCGAGGCCAGGTGTCAGAGGTACGCCGGGGCGTTCTTGGTAGATGCCTTGGCACAGCAAGATGTCAGCAAAGTTGATGTTGCCTGCTTCAACGGTGATGCGAACCTGGCCTTCGCCGGGCTCGGGAACATCGACATCGTCACGAAGATGAAGTGATTCTGACGGGTGGCCGAGTTCGTCCACCCGCCACGCCCGCATCGTTGTCATTTCAGGCTCCGATGATCATGTCGCGGAGTTTGAACTTCTGGATCTTGCCTGACGGTGTTGTCGGCATTGCCTCAAGTACCTCAAGGCGTTCAGGCAGATAGTTCTTTGCAACCCGTTCGCTCGTAAGGAACTCGATCATCCCATCGAAATCGATCGATGTATCAGGCTTCGTCACGATCACTGCGCATGCACGCTCACCAAGGCGATCATCTGGGTACGCAACGATGGCAACCTGCGCAACCGACGGATGCCGGTAGAGCAGGTTCTCGATCTCGACGACAGGAATGTTCTCTCCGCCACGGATGATGACATCTTTCGAACGACCGGTGATGCGGATGTAACCGGTGTCGTCCACGCGGGCGAGGTCGCCGGTGTCGAACCAGCCCTCGGCATCTGTCGAGTTCAGTTGCGGACGCTTGAGGTAACCGCCAAAGTTCGAACACGAACGGGCAAGCAGCCTGCCGATATCGCCGGTTGGCAGGGTGTTGCCGTCATCATCGGCAATACGAACCTCGACCCCGGGCAAGGGGCAGCCGTCGGTCTCGATGGCTCGTGATGGGTCATCGTTGAGCAACGTCGTCGTGATTGCACCGTTCTCGCTCATTCCCCATGCCGACACGATTGTTGTACCGAGTGTCGGTTGGGCTCGCTCAACAAGCGGACCAGGGATCGGTGCCCCGGCGCAAAGGAACGTTGACAGGCTCGGCACTCCTGTGCCCGAACTTGCAACGGTCTCGGTGAGGTCAGCAAGGAACGGTGTTGAAGCCATCGTGAAACTCGCACCATGTGTGTTGATGAGAGAAATCGCCGTCGGTGCATCCCAGACGTCGAGGATGACTGCCGGGCATCCGAGAACAACCGGCATCATGAGGCCGTACATGAAGCCCGTCTGGTGCGCCATTGGCGACGCCATCAGCACGACATCGCTGCTGTCGAGGTTGAGACGCTCGGCGTAGGGGAGGATGTTTGAGTACAGCGTGTTCGCACTGTGCATCACGCCTTTGGGCTCGCCGGTCGTGCCGGAGGTGTAAATGAGTTGTGTGACGTCATCGGGACCAGGACGTGAACCATTGAGAATTGATGCTGCATCAGGCTCGTTCTCCCATGCAGGCCCACTCAGCAGCGCTTCAAACCCTGATGGACCATCGTCGCCAATTGCGATGATGTGCTGGAGTGATGGCACCTTCGCCGCAAGGCCTGCATACATTTCCGCAAAATCATGGCCACGGAATGTTGAGGGAATGACCGCCGCAACAGCTTCGCCGTGATTCAACATGAACTCGAGTTCACGCTCGCGGAAGATGTGCATGAGCGGGTTTGTTACTGCACCGATTCGCACACACGCGAGATGGGTAACGGTGAACTCCCACCAGTTTGGAAGCTGCACCGCAACGACATCATTTGCTCGTACGCCCAAGCGATGAAGGCCTACAGCAACACGATTCACCATTGTGTTGAGTTCGTTGTAGGTGAACGATCGCTCTTCGCCGCTGTCGAATTGTGTTGCGGCGAGCGCGAGTTGATCGCCATACGTTGCGACTGACGAGTCAAGAGACTCATTGATGGTGATATCTCGCCAATGTCCGGCGGCAACCATTGATGGTCGCCGGATTGGCAGGTTGTCGGCGTCAAAGTGCATGTGTTCCCCCTTGTTGCACTGTTGTCTGTTTCTAGTTTGGTACGTTCTCTCGCCCTGCACGGGTTCGGGCGATGATCGTCTTCATGATTTGAGCGGTGCCGTCACCGATTTGGAAGCCGAGCACGTCGCGTAGGCGCTGTTCCATGATGCCGCGGTCGTAGCCGCCGTGACCGAGAACGAGCAGACACTCGTGAATGACGTCATAGGCCAAGCGTGGTCCCCACCACTTACACATTGCGGCCTCGGCTGAATGGGGGAGACCCCGATCTGCCGCCCATAGCGATTGGTAACAGAGCAGGCGAGCTGCCTCGACCTGTGTGTCGAACTCGGCCAGGCGATGGGAAATGCCTTGGAACGCAGACAATGGCTGACCAAACGCTTGGCGCTCTGTCGCGTATTGCCACGCGTCGTCAAGGGCCGCACGGGCAACACCGAGCACCTGCAAGCCAATAAGTGCTCGCGAGAAGTCAAAGCCCTGCATGACTTGCACGAACCCGCCGCCCTCATCACCGAGTCGGTGTGACTTCGGAATGCGAACGTTGTCGAAGAAGATTGACCCGCGACCAATCGCGCGCTGTCCGTGACAATCAAAACGCAAGGTGGTGATGCCCTCGGTTTGCATTGGTACGAGCACTGCGGTAATTCCGCGTGCTCCAGGCCCGCCTGAGCGACCGAAGACCACAGCAATGTCGGCTTGATCGGCTGCCGAAATTGATGTCTTTTCGCCGTCAAGTACGTAATGATCGCCATCTTCGGTGATGCGGAGGCTGAGCGCTGCGGCATCTGAACCACCCTTTGGCTCCGTGAGGCCAAGCGCAGCAATCACACTGCCGTCAGTGATGCCTTTGAGCCATGGTTCGACAATGTCAGGGTCGCCATGCTCGGCGAGGATCTGGCCGTTCAGTGATCCGAGCAGGTTGATGTATGTCAGCGAGAGGTCAGCGGCACCGATGTATTCGTGAATGACACCGGCAGCGACGCGTGATGCGCCGTTGCCACCCCAACGTTCTTCGAGTTCTGGAGCGATGAGTCCGAGCGCCCCCATTTCTTTGCTCAGCACACGGTCGAGCACTCGGGTTTCATCTCGTTCGGTGAAACCGGGTGCCACACGCTCTTCAGCGAACTGCCGGGTCATTTCAGCGAGTTCAAGCAACTCGCCATCGACGTAAGGATTTGGTCGGATGCTCATGAGCGGAACTCCCGGAATCGTGGAGCGCGCTTCTCGGTGAGGGCGTTTACGCCTTCTTTTGACTCTTCGGTGTCGTAGTAGAGCTTCAGCGCGTACATGCCCATTCCGGCGATGCCGGCCTGGTGAGCGGTGTCCATGTTGAATGAACGTTTCGCAATTGCGATGGCGGTTGGGCTGCGCTCGCAGATTTCTTCGGCCCACTCGGTAACGGTTGCATCAAGGTCTTCGTTTGGAACGCAAATGTTTGCAAGGCCCATTGCTTCGGCCTCTTTGCCGGAATAGCGACGGCAGAGGTACCAGATCTCGCGTGCCTTCTTCTCTCCGACGACGCGTGAGAGGTAGGCGGTTCCGAAGCCTGGGTCGACCGAACCCATCTTCGGGCCGACCTGGCCGAAGATTGCTGACTCAGAGCAGATGGTGAAGTCACAGATTGTTGCGAGCACGTTGCCGCCGCCGATGGCGTAGCCCTGCACCCGAGCGATCACAGGTACTGGTACATCACGGATTGCGGTGTGAAGTTCTTCAACTGGCAGGCCGATAGTGCCACGGCCGTCGTACTGAGCGTCGTGAACTGACTGGTCGCCGCCGGTGCAGAATGCTCGGTCACCGGCGCCAGCGAGCACGATTGCGCCAACGTCATTGTTGTAGCCAGCGCTGTGAAGCGCATGAATGAGTTCGTCACATGTGCGGCCCCGGAAGGCATTCATGACTTCGGGTCGGTTGATGGTGATGTACGCAACGTGATTGCGAATTTCAAAGGTGATGTCGGTGTAATCCATGATGCTCCAAGTGTTGAGAGTGATGAGTAGAAACGAAGGTGTTGGCGTCAGCCAGCCATGGTGAGGCCACCAGAGACGCTGATCACCTGACCGGTGACGAATGAAGCGGCATCGCTTGCGAAGAACATGATGGCTCCAGCCAGATCTTCTGGCTGTCCGAGGCGACCCAGCGGAATCGAACGGCGGAATGCCTCGCGAAGCTTCTCTGGGTTGGCTGCAGCGTCGGTGACGGTCGCAAGGAGAGCGGTGTCGGTTGGCCCAGGGCAGACAACGTTGAACGTGATGTTGTGGCGTGAGTGTTCGCGAGCCAAGGTTTTTGACAGAGCGACGAGACCTGCTTTGCATGCGGCGTATACCGCTTCACCTGACGACCCGACTCGGGCGGCGTCGGATGAGACGTTGATGATGCGTCCGCCACCGTTTTCGATCATGCCTGGCAGCACTGCGTGGTGCATGTGAAGGGCACCGATGAGGTTGATGTCGATGAGACGTGACCAGTCTTCTGGCTGGGTGTCAACGAACGGCACGAAGAGGTCCCAGCCAGCGTTGTTGACAAGGGCATCGATATTGCCGAGTTCGCTGTTGACGCGGGCGATGCCGGCATCAACGCTTGAGCGTTCGGTGATATCGCAACCAATCGCAATTGCGGTTCCACCCGCATCGGCGATGGCTTGAGCGGTTGATGCGGCAGATGACTCGTCTCGGTCGAGCACCGCAACCTTCGCTCCCTCTGCGGCAAAGGACGTACATACGGCGGTTCCGATGCCGCCACCGCCTCCGGTGATGACGACGGTCCGGTCAGTAAATCGAGTCATGTTGTGCCCCCTTAGGAAATATGGACTAGACATTTATAGCAAGATGTTGTTATAAATGGAATGTACTCAACTTAGAGGAATGCGATGTCGCTGTCAACAAAAACATTGGAACATAACGACCCGGCTTGGTACTCGCTTGCAAACAGGATGTTCTTCAGGTTGTACCAATGTGCCAACATTCTGCATAAAACCGGCACGCGAGCGGTGGAAGATGTCGGGCTCACCACTCAGCGATGGGCAGTTCTTGGTGCGCTCAGCCGTCCGGAGGTCGCGAGTGGGATTTCGGTTGGAGATCTCGCCACGTATCTCAAGGTGAGCCGGCAAAGCCTGTCGGGAATCACTAAGCGACTCGAAGACGACGGTTTGATCGAAAGCGCACCTGACGCAACTGATGGCAGAAGTCGACTATTTCGGCTCACCGAACATGGACGGCGCACCTTCGAGCACGACGCGTCGCCGTTGATCGAACAGTTCTACGACACTGCAGCGAGCGGGCTGTCAATTGAGGGGATGAGCCACGCCATTCACTACATCATGACATTGCTCGAAAATATGGAAGCGCTTGATGAGGTGCAACGTGGGGCTACCTCTGACGATTGCGAATGACGTAGATGGCGGCTCTGGCAGTTCAGTCAGATTGACATTCCACCGTCGATCGCAAGTTCGGCGCCGGTTGCAAAACTTGCCTGCGGAGAGGCAAGGAACA
>JALRDI010000162.1 GCA_023257035.1 Ilumatobacteraceae bacterium
TATTTGTGTAATTAGTATAACCCAGGGTTATAGCTGTTCCGAGAAGAACCCCTACAAGACCTCCAATGCCTGACAAAACTATACTTTCTAATAAAAATTGATATCTTATTTCTCTTCTTGTTGCACCGATTGATCTTCTAACACCAATCTCCATTCTTCTTTCTAAGACAGACATGACCATAACGTTTGCTATGGCGACACCTCCAACAAGTAAAGCTACAGATCCAAGTCCTAACAATAAATTGGTGAAAGCTTCTTCAGCTGCTTGTTGTGCTTCAAGTGCATCGGAAGGGCGAGTCACTTCAACTTGGTCTGGATTTTCAGGGTTCATAGATGGAGCAAGTACTTCAACCACATCCTCAATAAAAGTTGGATTAGCTCTTAAGTATATAGTTGTCGGCTCTTCATCAATACCAAAAAAAGTTTTATTAGTTTCAATATCTTCCTTAAATGTAATTTTGTTATTTAAATTTTCTCCTTTAATAAATTTAACTTTTAAATTGTTTTCAATAAACAATGTTGATTCATCAGTAATTTTATTTCTTTTTTTATTTGAAAGAATGTATAAATCTTTAAATTTAAAAGCTTGAGGTGTTTGAGTTAAAATTGAATTTCAAGTGGGCAAATGGCGGCGAGGCGGTCGAATGGCATCAAGACATCCAGTTTTGGCCGCACACCGATTTCAGTCCGCTCACGATCGGTGTGTATCTCGACGACGTCAATGCCGAAATGGGACCAATGGGCGTTCTGCCAGGGAGCCATCATGGGAAGCTCTACAACCTGTACCGCGAAGACGGCTCGTGGGGCGGAGCGATGAACGACAGCGACATTCAGGCCCTCAACCTCGATGACATGCGGTGGCTCGACGGACCGGCTGGGTCGGTCACGGTGCATAACTGCTGTTTGGTGCATGGCTCGGTGGCGAACTCCTCGCTGCGACCTCGGCCGCTGCTATTGCAGACCTACTCGCGAGCCGACTCGTATCCAATACTTGGTATCGGGGCAAATGGGGTGACTGGGAAGCGGTCTGGTGTAGTGATCGGGGGTACTGCTCAGCAGTCAGTGACGGTGGACGGACGTGAGATTCCAGGTGCCCCAGACTGGTCACAGCGGGGTGCTCCAACCATTTTTGGTTCACAGCACGACAAGTGACGTAGCGAAATTTCTGCCTGTCAGCAGATTCCGCGTTGTTCGTACAATGAATTCATGTCTGATCTGTTGACGTCGTTTCGTCACGAGTTGCATGCGCACCCTGAACTTGCACATTCCGAGCATGGAACTGCTGAGCGAGTCGTCAGCTTTATGCAGCAGTTCAACCCGACGGAGATCGTGACTGAGATTGGTGGCACGGGAGTCGTTGTGACATTCGACAGTGGTGTCGAGGGACCTCGCATGCTATTTCGCTGCGAACTCGACGCCTTACCGATTGTTGAAATCGGCGTTGGCAGTTACACCTCAGTTGATGTCGGTGTCTCCCACAAATGTGGACACGACGGCCATATGGCGATGATTGCCGGACTCGGTAAAGCGCTTTCTGAGCGGCCGCTCAAACGCGGTGTTGTCCACCTGCTCTTTCAGCCTGCTGAAGAGACTGGCACAGGCGCATCTGCAGTTCTTGATGACCCGGCATTCGATCGGTTCCGTCCCGACTTTGCTGTTGCCATTCACAACATGCCTGGGTTCCCACTGCATGCGGTGGTGATCAAATCCGGATCAATTACGGCGGCTGTACGAAGTTTTGTCGTTCGGTTTACTGGCCGCGTCGCTCACGCAAGCGAGCCTGAGAAGGGCGAGAACCCATCGTTTGCGGTGGCGGATCTGTTGCGTGATGCCGACGCTCTTGTCGTTGCGGATCAACTTGACCCGAATTTTCGGTTGGTCACTCCGGTGCATGTGTCGGTTGGGTCTGTCGCGTACGGCGTCGCCGCCGGTGAGGGTGAGGTGCATTTCACCATCCGAGCCTCAAGTAACGATGGACTTGCTGAACTCCAGAGCGAAATCGCGGAGATCGCTGAACGGGTGGCTTCTCGTGACGGGCTCACTGTGACCATTGATGTCGTTGAAGACTTTTTCGCCAACATCAATGACCCAGGGGTCACCGAACGAGTGCGTCGTGCAGCCGAGTCGTGCGGCCACGAGATTGTCGTGCCTGATGTCGGTATGAGAGCAGGGGAGGACTTTGGGCTGTTTACCGAACGGTTCCCGTGTTGTTTGGTGTTGCTCGGTGCGGGTGAAGAACACTTGCCGATTCATAACGCCGGCTATGACTTTCCTGACGAGCTGATTCCTACTGGCGTAGAACTCTTTGAAGAGATCGTTCGTCAGGCAACAGCCTGAGTGACTAGTTGCCGAGCGATTTCATTCGCTCAAGCATCTGACCCATCTGCTGATGGACGGCATTCACTGCTTGAAGCGGCCTGACCATCACCTTGAACTCAATGATCTTGCCATCGTCGTCGCAGGTGATGATGTCGACGCCATTCACTGCCTTGCCATCAACGGTGGTTTCGAATTCGAGCATTGCATGGTGGCCGTCGACGATTTCTTTTGAGTAGCGAAACTTGCCTGATGCGTCAGCGCCGTCGGCGATTGCTTCAGCAACATTTGAGGCCTCGCCGGGTAGCGCCTGACTTGCGGCGTTGAGATAGAGCATGGTGATTGCTTTGCCCTCTTGGGGTGTGAACACCACAGGAGAGAGAAAGACGACATCATCGTGGAGAAGCTCGTCGAGCCCGCCTGGGAGTTTGCCTCGCATGTGGAGGTGCCAGCGCTCGATGACGTCGTGAATCGGTCCGTTTGCCATGAAATGACCGTAGCCGCCCAGCGGCAGGCCTGATTAACCCGCTCGCTGCTGAACCCGCTCGGTCGAACTACATCGACCGAGTCAATTGATGATGTCTGATCTCACTTGTTTGGCTCTGCACGAGCAAAAACATCGCCTGTCGCGCAAGGAGTTGCGCATGGTGTGATGCTGCAATTGCACCGCCGCCCGAGGCTGCGACAAGCATGGTGGCTGCGCGCATACACAGATCGCTTGCATTCGCTCGAGCAGCCGGAAGATCATCAACTGAGGCGGTGTCGAGCCGCTGTCGGGCGGTCACATACTCGGCATCAAGCTCAGATGGACCAAGAAGCGATAGGCATCGCCCAGTGACACCGAGAGCCAGCGAGCCATTCGCCCGGAGACCCATCCGGTAACCCTCAAGCCACGAGTCAAATGACACCACGGAAGTGACGTCATCGCTCGAGATGAGATGTTGGTCAAAGGTGATGACAGCAGTCGACGAAGAGTTCACCGCCGCAAGTTCGAGCATGCTCGCCGACATCGTTGCCGACTCGATACCAGGGACAATTCCCCAGATGATCGAGTCTTGCCATCGGGCGGCAATGAGCACGATGTCCACATCGCCCCAACCGGTGATGTACGGAGCTGTTCCTGAAATCTGCCAGCCGTCACTGCACGGCTCTGCCCGCAGCACAGGTGTGCCTTGACGAAGGAGATGAGCGAAGGCGACGCCTCCTCGTAGTTCACCGCTGGCAAGTCCGGCCGCATAGCGATGAGCTTCGCCCTCGCAGAGAGCCGTTGCTGACGCCGGGCCAGCATGCTGCTGCCAAATGAAGGCAGTGGTCAGGCAGCCACCGGCAAGAGCCTCGATGACAAGATTTCGATCTTCGTTCGAGAGGTTTGAACCGCCGACCGCTTCGGTCGAGAAGATGCCGTAGAGCCCAGCATCTTGCAGCGCCTGAAGCTGCTCGGTGGGAATCTTCCCGCTGCGGTCAACTTCAACCGCAGCAGGGAAGAGCGTTTTGTCGGCGAGCGAGCGTGCGACATCTACCAGCGGGTGATGCTCTGTTGCGGTGTCGCTCAAAACCGTCACAGTTAAAACTGTAGACGGTTGCTGGCACTCAGAACGGAGGGTGCTAGCCCCGGAGGTCGTCGAGGAGTTCCTCGGCGACCACGTTTGAGAGTGTGATGTCCTCGAGATAGGCGGGGTGATCGATGGCGAGTGTGACATCGCCAGCGGCGAATGCGGCAACCTGCTCATCAGTGAGATCCCAGCGTAGATAGTGAACTGCAGCGGTTACGGCTTCACGGGTGAGGCCTTGCTCGTGTTGTTCGTCAATCACTGCACGAACCTCGTCGCCGTTTGACAGGCGCAAGACAACTGAGCGCTCGACATTTGCGAGCTTTGGAAGCCATTCACGCATTTGATCGTCAGAGGTCAACTCGATAAACATCGTTGCACACAATTGGCCCTTTTCAGGGATCATCGGGTTGTAGATATCGAGTTCAACCTGGATGTCGTCGTCGGTGACGAGTTTCTCGACACGGGCCATTTCCTGAATCTGGAAGCGGATCGTGTCACGATTCTCGAACAAGAAGGTGACGATCGTTCCGAGGTGCACTCGGCGGCGACGCTTGAGTTCGATCACATGAGGACGAAAGTCGTCGCGCTCGCGTTCGTACTCGCGTACGTCGGCGATATCTGAAAGTGAAAGTTTGCGGGTGTGTTGAGCAATCATGATGAAACTCCTTAGGGGGGATTGGGTTTCGTTATTCCTTGGGGATGCCGTATGCCCGGGCCATCACCGACAGCGGATGTGACGGGGTAGCGCCGGTTTGTTCGGCGATGGCGGTGTTTGCAAGGCTGCAATCACCGGAGATGATGTTGTTTTCCGTTCCTCCACCAGCATTTTGAATCTGGTCGGCAAGTTTCTTCGCAATCGGGATCGCAATGCCCTCATTGCCATCACGAAGACCCCACATACCGTCGGTCCCTGAACACTGCTGGATGAGTTTGACCTTCGCTCCGGTCAGTTTCATGAGGTCACGGCTCTTGAAGCCAATGTTCTGCGCTCGAAGGTGGCAGGCCGTGTGATAGGTGACGTTGTCTGGGACTTCGCCTTCGAAGTTGGTGTCGAGCTCAGTGTCATCTGCCTTGTGAACCTTCACGAGGTACTCGGCTGCGTCGTAGCTATGGTCGGCGACGAGTTGAGCATCTGCCTTGAACTCTGGGTCACAGTAGTCGAGGTAGTCCTTCTTTAAGACGTAGCCACAAGTGGGCTCTGGAACGACAATGTCGCCGCCTCCGGCACGAATTTCATCGGCGAGAACCTTGACGTTCTTGTTCGCGACCTTGGTGAAGTGCTTCACGTCACCGGCATGCAACCACGGTGCGCCACAGCAACCAGCGGCAGTGTTGGTGCATTCGATGCCGTTCTTCTCATAGACGTTGACGAGGTCTTTTCCGACCTGAACGTCTTGGTATTCAACGAGGCAGGTCGGGAAGACGGTGACTTTGCCCTGCTTGCGCTCAGCGAGTTTCGCTGTGCGCTTCTTCATCCAGGTAGAGAATCGCTGCTTCGCATATGGAGGAAGGAGGCGAACTGCTGAAACACCGGCGGTCTTCGCAACGGCCTTGCGAGCAACTGAACCTTCAGGCGCCTGAACAATCTTGTTGGTAAGGCCAGAAGTGGTGGTCGCAATTGTTCCGAGTACATCGGTGCGAGCCATGACCTGCGTCGTGATCTTCTGCTTAAGCGGCTTTTGGCCTGTCTCGTGGCGCATCGCTTCGGCGCGAAGCATGAGGCGAGGGAAGTCGAGTGCCCATTCGTGAAGCTCGGGAATGTACGGGCAGTTGACGTAGCAGAGCTTGCATTGGAAGCATTCGTCGATGACCTGGTCTTGTTCTGCTGGGGTGAGGCGGCCTGCATCCTGGTCATCGAACCGGTCGATGTAATCGAACAATGTTGGGAACGACGTGCAGAACTTAAAGCACAGGCGGCACCCGTGACACAAGTCGTAAACGCGAGTGAGTTCTTCGCGAACGTCTGCTTCGTCGAGATATTTCGGGTGGTGGGGATCGTACGTCGTGGTCATTGTTGCCTCAGGGTGTAGGGGAGCTAGTTGAGTTGTGTCGTGCTGGTGGGGGCGAACCCCCACCAGCGTTACGACACGGAAGACTCAGTGAAGATCAGAGATCGTCGAGTCCTGTCTGGAAGCGACCGGCGTGGCTCTTCTCGGCGCGTGCAAGCGTCTCGAACCATTCTGCGATCTCATCAAAGCCCTCTTCGCGAGCGGTCTTTGCGAAGCCTGGGTACATCTGGGTGTACTCGTAGGTCTCGCCTGCGATGGAGGCCTTCAAGTTCTCCTCTGTGTCACCAATTGGCTCACCTGAAGCTGGGTCACCAACTTCTGCGAGGTACTCGAGGTGGCCATGTGCGTGGCCGGTCTCGCCTTCGGCAACTGAGCGGAAAAGCGCAGCAGCGTCTGGGTAGCCCTCGATGTCTGCCTTTTGAGCGAACCAGAGGTAGCGGCGGTTTGCCTGGCTCTCGCCTGCAAATGCCTCTTTGAGGTTTTCGTGTGTCTTGGTGCCGTCAAGTCCGGCCATGTCGTTGCTCCTTAGGGGAGTTGCTCGGATGAGCAGTTGGTTGTTGGGTCAAGCGGCTACGCATGAAGCGCAGCTGCCGTGGTACACGATCGACATCGACGAAGGCGTGAAGCCGCTGTCAATATCGGTCGCGAGCTTGGCGGTGCCATCGACATGAATGTCGAAGATGGCTCCGCAGATGTCACAGACCGCGTGGTGGTGGTCGGTGATATTTGGGTCGAATCGAGCCGGGCCGTTGTCGATGCTGACCTGGCCAAGTTCGCCCATCGAAGTGAGATCGGACAGCGTTTGGTAGACGGTCCGAAGGGAGATTCCTGGCATCTGTTCTGATGCCGTCGAGTACAACGCTTCTGCCGTTGGATGCTCGGTGTTGTTGTGCAACAGCGAGAACAACAACTGGCGTTGAGGGGTGACTTTCAATCCCTCTGAGCGGAAGCGCTCTGTGAGTTCTTGTGGACTACGCACGACGACGATTGTTGTCGCTGGAGTGCTAATCTGCAACTCGTGCGAACAAACAATTTGTGAGAATTGGTATGTCGTTCGTCACATCTTGCCGTGATCGTCAGCCTGCTCCGCCAGGTTGCCACAGCGTTGCTCGGTAACCCTCCTCGAGCGACGATGCGACCGCATCGATGTCGTCGCCTGCACCTAGATGTGCGGCGAGAAGTTCGGCCCCACTCGGACGTTCATGTTCGCTCGGCCAGGTCGCAGTGCTCCACACGTTTGATCGTCGCATCGCTTTGCCGCAATGCATGAAACAGGTTGCAACCTCAACAACGATTGCGAGGTTGGGGACTCGCTCGCCGTCGGCGCACAGATGTCGGATATCGGTATCGGTTGAAATCGTTGCCGTTCCGTTCACCCGCATCGTCTCTTCAAGCCCTGGGATCATGAACAACATGGCAATCGACGCATGCTCGACGAGGTTGCGGTAAGAGTCGATGCGGTTGTTGCCGGCGAGATCACCGAATGCGAGGTGCTGTTCGTCGATCACCTTCACGAAGCCCGGGTTGCCGCCGCGGGGCGAGATGTCGACACGCTCGCCGTTACTCGTTGCGAGAATGAAGAGAGGCGACGCCGCAACCATGCGGGTGGCAGCATCGTCAATGTGATCGATTTCTTTGTCGAGTGCTCGTTGCGAGGGCGAGCGAAACAGTGACCGCAGAGCATCAGCATCATCGACGCATGAATGTAGATCCATGAAATAACCCTAGAGCGCGAGAGCGACCGCGGTGAGCGAGAGAACGTCTCCTGCGATGACGACCGTCTTGGTGCGTGTGGTGGCGCCTGAGGTGATGGTGACGGCAGTGTGCCTCACCTTGAAGGTCTTGCCGAGAATTCGTTGCAACTCTGTGTTCGCTTTGCCATCAACCGGGGGCGCAGCGAGGCGGAGTCGAAGTTCAGGAGAACCTGTGTCGGCGATTGCGCTTGTTCGGGCACCGGGCACGGCCCGAACACGAAGTTGAATCCCGCGGGAAGTGGTCGACAACCACTGAGGTGGGCTGACGTCATTCACGGTGAAGTTGTCCGGCCGAGTTCGATGCAGAGCAGCCTACGAAGTGATGCATTCTGTGAAAGGGTGCGGAGCGGTCGTCGGCACTGGCGGTCAGGCACCGGGCGGAAACTCATATTCGACCTCGTCGAATGAGTTGATTCCTGAGAACACATAGAGCAGCCGAAGAGGTTCGGTTGAACTCCCATTGAGTGCAATATGTTCTGTGCCGCCAGGAATGTGCACGACCTCATTGGCGTGCATCACGCGTGGAGGCTCGTCATTGATGTGCATCTCTGCCACCCCAGAGAGAATGACGTAGGTCTCGGCCTGAGGATGCAAGTGTCCGCGAGAGGGGCGGTGGGCGTCGACAGGAATTTCAGCGATTCCCATGACTGCTCCAGCTTCGTCTCCGTTTCCAAGCAATGTCCACCAGTTGACGACAGTTTTGTTACCGACCGATCGGCTCTCAACCGGAAGTTCGGCCGGATTCACAAAAATCGCCTTACTCATTCGATCAGCGTATTCCGCACTGAACATCCCCTCGTTGGATGGTGGGTAACGGTGGCAAAGAGTCGAGATGGCTGGCACAACCTCTGATTCGTACGAAAGAAAACTCGTATTTCTACAAGTTCCCCGTGGTGGAGCTGGGGGGAATCGAACCCCCGTCCATCAGCCCGTGAACGGACCCGCTACGACCATTCCCGTCTGAGAGCCTGACGCCGGCTCATCGGCGGGTCGATTGATCTTGCGATCAGCGCTCAGTCTTTCCTGAGAGGCAGCGGTCTTTCTCGCCGTCAACGGTCTTTCTCGTCGTCATCCTCCGCTTCTGTTGCCGGGCTGCGGCGGACCGGCCCCGTGCGCCATTTCTGGTCACGATGACTCTTTACTCACCTGAATCAGGCGGCAAGAGCGAACTGCTCATCGGCAATTCTTATGGTTGCCCCGTTT
>JALRDI010000197.1 GCA_023257035.1 Ilumatobacteraceae bacterium
TTCACCAATGCAGTGCTCATCATGACGTCAAACCTGCCGGGTGATCCGTCATCGTTCTTCAAGCCGGAGTTCCTCAACCGAGTTGACGACATCATTCGATTCAGCGAACTCAATCAATCTGACCTTCGCCAGATCGTCGACATTCATGTTGAGCGTCTGCGTGACCGACTCGCAGAGAGTAAGCGAATCGACCTCACCGTCACTCCGGCTGCCCTCGATCACCTCTCAGAAGTTGGCTTCGACCCGGCATTCGGAGCACGACCCCTTAAGCGAGTAATTCAGAGAGAGATCGGTGACCGCGCCGCGATCATGATTCTCGAAGGCAAGGTCGCCGAAGGCGCATCGCTCACCGTTGACATCAACGGCGAGACAATCACACTCACAGCGTCGGAATAAGACGCTCTTTGAGATCTCGCTTCAAGAACTTGCCACTCGCGTTACGCGGAAGTTGCTCGTCAAGAATCCAGATGTAACGAGGCACCTTGTGTTTCGCGATGCTTGCTCCAAGGAATTCTTGAAGTTCCTCTGCGGTCAGCGATGACCCCGGGTGAAGGTAGATCGCAACACCAACTTCTTCGCCGAGGCGATCGTCTGGAACTCCAAACACGGCGGCCTCAGCAACGGCATCGTTCTGATAGATCGCGGCCTCAACTTCAGCTGAGTACACGTTCTCGCCTCCACGCAACACCATGTCCTTTGCGCGGTCAACGATGTAGATGAAGCCGTCGTCGTCAACCATTGCGATATCACCGGTGTTAAACCACCCCTTGCGAATCGCATCAGCGGTCGCGTCTGGGCGATTGATGTACCCCTTCACCACGATCGGACCCCGAACACACAATTGGCCTCGTGCTTCGGGGGTAATGACGACGTCGTTGCCGTCGTCATCAACGAGCTTCACATCACATACAGGAACCGCTCGACCACACGATGCCGGTTTCTCTACAAAGAACTTCGCCGCATTCGCGGTCACGATGCCGTGGGTCTCGGTGAGGCCATACCCAGTTGACGGTGCACCTTTCGAAAGACTCTTGTCGATTTTGTCGACAAGGTCTGGTTGCACAGCTGCGCCGCCACCGCCCATTCCTTGAATCGTGCTCGTATTGCGCTTTTCCCAATCTGGGTGTGAGATCAGCTCACGGCTCATCGTCGGCACACCAGAGAATGTGGTCACACCCTCACGCTCAATGAGTTCAAGTGCACGACCTGGATCCCACTTGTAGGTGAGCACAATCTTTCCACCCACCAACGTGCACGGCTGCAACAAGCAGTTGTTTGCCGTCACGTGGAACAACGGAGTTGGCGCCATATAAACAGGCTGACTTGCCGTGCTCGTGAGATTTCCCATCTCCTTGCCTTCAATATCGCCAGCAGCCTTTGCTTTCGCCTCCGCTGTCGCAGCCGTAAGGCTCATGAAGACGAGGTTCATCACATTGTGCACCGAACCTCGGTGGGTGAGCTGAGCGCCCTTTGGAAATCCAGTAGTGCCGGAGGTGTAGAAAATGCAGGCATCGTCATCGGGATCAATATCGGCCGGCGGAAGATCAGCCGGAGCGGAAGATGCGTCGACAACATCATTCCACCGAGAACAATCGGCTGGGAGATCACGATCGCTTCGAACAGAGATCACATGCACCGGTGCTTCGGCACGAATGTCATCAAGAACCGGCAACAACCGCTCGAGTCGCTCATCGTCAACAACCGCAACTTTCGGTTG
>JALRDI010000206.1 GCA_023257035.1 Ilumatobacteraceae bacterium
CACTGACAGGCTGCCCGATGATGACGCCGCTTCAGGCAGCGTCAGTTCGACAACTGCTGCACCCGGTACAAACGCGGCCTCAACTGCATCCGGGGTCGAATCAAAAATTGAGGTGTTAACGAGCGCAGCAGCGCTGCCAGCTCCAATCACTCCGACGAGCGAAAGCGCGGTGACGAGAGAACTCTTCATGTTGACTCCTTGCGGGACTGTGTCGGTGGCGGTTGCCAAGTTGTGCCTTCACCGTACGGGTCAGACTCCAGCAGGGGTATGAGGAATATCCAAGAAACGTCCAAGATCGGGTTCAGGGTCGCCAGATTGTCGTATTTGCAAGGCGATAACGGCAAGAATGGGCGCCGTGAGAGTCTTGCTCGTAGAAGATGATGACGCTGTCGCAGCATCCCTTGATGCCCCACTTGCGGCCGCAGGCTTCACAATCGACCGAGCTGAGAATGGTGAAATCGCGCTCCAGCGCGTCAAGGGCGGCAGTTACGACATCATTTTGCTCGATCTTGGGTTGCCCGACATGGACGGCTATGACGTGTGCCGCGTGATTCGCTCTGAGTCGACGACTCCTATCATCGTGGTCACCGCTCGAAGCGATGAATTCGATCGTGTGCTCGGGCTTGAACTAGGTGCAGACGATTACATGGTCAAGCCACTCGGCTCTCGAGAGTTGATTGCACGAATCCGGGCAGTGTTGCGTAGGTCTGCCGTAACGTCGGCAGAAAGTGGGAGTTCCGATCACCTCATCATTGGGCCGCTCAATATCGACCTCAGGACATATCGCGTGCAGCTCAACGATGAACCGCTAGCGCTCACGCCAAAAGAGTTTGAGTTGCTTGCTTACCTCGCTGCCGATGCCGGCGCGGTTCGGACACGGACCGACATCATCGAGCATGTCTGGGATGCAAACTGGTTTGGTCCGACGAAAACCGTCGATGCCCATGTGGCGGGGTTACGAAAGAAGCTCGGGGACCATGGCTGGATTGAATCTGTTCGTGGCGTCGGATTCCGCCTTGCCGCTCCCGGTGATCGAACACCATGAAATTTCGTCTCATTGCGGTACTCGTTGGAGTGGTAGTCCTCGTGCTTGCGGTTCAGGACATTCCACTTGCGTTTCATCTTCGATCTGTTGAGCGGGACCGGCTCGTCACCCAACTTGAACGTGACGCCTTTGTGCTCGCCGGACGGGTTGAGGAAGTGCTTGAAGGCAATACAGATGATGCATCTGGGTCACTTCATGCGTTGATCGAGGCCTATGAGGCATCGAGTGACGTGCGCGTTGTCGTTGTCAACAGTGCAGGCCAGGCGGTGGTGGGGCCCACTTTTGAAATCGGTGACGATTTCACTAATCGGCCAGAAATCATGAGGGCGCTGTCGGGAAATCCAGTGACTGGAGAACGTGTCTCGACGACACTTGGTTCTGACTTGTTCTATGTGTCGGTTCCGGTGATTTCTGGTGACTCCACCGTCGGCGCAGTGAGAATTACTGCGCCTGCATCAACGATTTCTGGAGCGGTGAACGCTCGACTGGTCGGGTTGTTGGCAGTTGCGTTCATTTCGATCCTCATTGCAGTCATTGCGGCATTTGCGTTAGCCGGGGCGTTTACCCGTCCGATCAAGAAATTGACTGACACCTCGGAGCGGCTCGCCCGCGGCGATCTTGGTGACCGTGCGGATGAGCAGAGCGGCTCGCCAGAGGTTCGAGTTCTTGCCCGCTCGTACAACGCAATGGTGGACCGTCTCGAAGAAATGCTTGAACGCCAACGCGGATTTGCTGGAGCGGCATCGCATCAGTTGCGAACACCACTCACCGCACTGCGGCTTCGTCTCGAGTCTGCCGCGATCGCTGACGGGGAAGACCAAGCCGAGCACATCGAGGCTGCGTTACGCGAGATCGACCGCCTCAGCCGAATCATCGAAGGCTTACTCGTGTTATCCCGCGCTGAAGGGCAGCATGTGACTCGGGGGCTCGTCGAGTTGTGTTCGGTTGCGCGACACCGATGCGAATACTGGGAGCCTCTTCTCGCCGAACGTGAGGTCAGCTTGATGTTTGTGAGTGATGCAGACACGGTCGAAGTCCTGGCGGTTCCGACTGCCGTCGAACAATGCATCGATAATTTCATAGACAACGCGATCGATGTTGTTGATCAAGGGTCGACGATTGTGGTGAAGGTCAGCCAGACGCCTGGAGTTGGCGAGGTGCACGTGATCGACAGCGGTCCGGGCATGACCGATGCTGATCGCAAAGACGCCTTTGGTCGCTTTTGGCGTGCAAAAGGCGCTAATCCGGGCGGTACCGGACTCGGGCTGGCGATTGTGCGTCAGTTTGCGGAAAGCTCTGGAGGGTCTGCTGAACTGCACGCAGCAGCGACTGGCGGCATTGATGCCGTCGCGCGTTTTCCTCGCGTCTAGTCCTTCTTACGTTCTCAGCTCTTCGAGCACGGGCTTCCAGCGCTCAGGATCTGAGCGGTACGGCGCATAGAAACCGAGTCGGTCAACAATGTCGCCGTAGCGTCGCTTGAGTTCGGGAGCGATCTGTTCGGGTTCTCCGACCACAGCAAAGGTGTTGAGAATTTCGTCATCGATGACCTCTCCCATTTTCACCCAGTCGCCGGCCTTGGAGAGACGGTTGAGTTCCTCTTGCATCTCACCCCAGCCATGCAATTCGAGGACCGGTCGATATGCGGGAGTGGAGCCGTAGAACGCAATCTGTTGCTTCGTGGCTTGAGCTGCTTGCTGTATCTCTTCTTCGTTATTGCCCGTCACCACGAAGAGCGGTCCAGAAATTTGGAAGCCGTCCATCGTTTTGCCGGCTTTTTCCCGGCCCTTTGCTAACGCTGGGATGGTGACTTCGCGGATATATCGCTCTGTCGTGAACCCATGGACGATGACGCCATCACAGGTTTCTCCCGCAACCTCGGTCATGAGATTGCCGACAGCCGCAATGAAGATTTTCGGCACGCCAAAACCAGAGAGATCTGAAGCATCAGGTGTGAAGAACGGCGTCATCAATGTGTGCTGATAGAAATCGCCGCGGAAATCGAGTTTGGTGCCGTTCTCCCACGTGTCCCAAATGGCGCGAATTGCGTTGATCATTTCTCGCATTCGCGGTGCTGGGTGGCTCCATTCCATCGAGAAGCGCTTCGTTATATGCGGTTTGATCTGAGAGCCGAGGCCGAGAATGAAACGACCTTTCGAGAACGCTTGGAGGTCCCATCCGAGGTTGGCGAGGAGCATCGGGTTGCGGGCAAACGCAACGGCGATTGACGTACCGAGTTCAATCGTGCTTGTATCATCTGCCGCCTGAACGAGAGGGAGGAACGGGTCGTGTGCGGTTTCCGCGGTCCACGCGCCGTCATAACCGGCGGCCTCAAGATCTTTTGCGGAAGCGGCGGCTTCGGCGAGTCCGCCCATCAGGGTTGCATCAATTTTCATGTACTGACCTTAATTCGGATCAATCTTGAAGTTTGACTCAGTCTTGTCCGCGAAGAAAGCGCTCCACCTGTTCGCTGAGTTCATCAGCAGAGATATTGCCGATCGTTGGTGGCATCACATCGATTTGGGGCGCATCCGATAGTTCGGCGTCATGTGCGGTCTCCAACTCTCGCAACATCAGAGCGTGCTCGGAGTTGTCGTGGACCAACTGGTCGAGCCGTCTTCGATGATCAACCATCGAAGAGCGGAGATCGGTCCCGTCGATGACGAGATCAAGAGATTGTTTCAGGCCGTCGAGCAGCGCCACCCCTGCTGCTGGGTAGGGCATGGTCGCCGCGTAGTGCGGCACCTGGGCCCAGATTCCAAGGGTCGGAATCCCGGCGGCGTGAAGCGAATGCTCAAGTGCCGATCCGATACCGCCCGGCACATCGAGCGTGCTGCGCAGGAACGGAAGTGTTGCGAGCAAATCTTCGGAGGCTGTTGTCATCGACAGCCGTGATGGCCGGGTGTGCGGGCATGAGAAGGGGTAGGCGCCGAGGTGTGCGCATGCGCCGACCTTCAGATCTCTGGCCGCGGTTGTCAACTCATTGACGAATCGATGCCAAGCAAGATCTGGCTCAGGGCCGTGAGCGATGATCACATCGCGTCCAATGCGATCACGCCCATGCGAGAGGGTGATGTGCTGCCAATCGAGCACAGTGTTGAGTCCGTCGACGAGTTTCATCGTTGGTCGTCGCGCCCGAAAATCGAGGTAGGTATCGTCATCAAAGACTGCGATTGGTTCTGCTTCGCATTCTTTTAACAGGGCATCGGTGGCGAGCTGCGCTGCTCCACCCGAGTCGATCCAGCCACCGAGATACACGATGAGAACTGGGTCGTCGAGGTCAGTCGGTGGGGTGTTCCAAGTGATCGACATGGGTTATGCGAGGTTAAGTAGCGCGGCGGCGGCGTGAGCGGCGGAGTCGACCTGACGTTTGAACGGCTCGAGTTCTGCAGCATCGCGTTGACCGAGGGCACCTCCGAGGTATCTCGCGTAGACCCCTTCGAGAATGCATGCAAGTTTCCAATTCGCGAACGCAAGGTACAGATGGAAGTCGCTGAGGTCTCGACCAGACGTTGACGCGTAGCGCTCAATGAGTTGGTTTCTGTTCCAGAACCCTGGCGCAGTGGTGGCGCCCGATTCCCACGCGCTTTGCTCATCGGTCGGACCAGTCCAGTAGACGGCGAGCATCGCAATATCAGCCAGTGGATCCCCAAGGGTGCAGATTTCCCAGTCGAGAACTGCACACACGTTTCCTTCTCCGTCGACCATGGTGTTATCGAGCCGGTAGTCGCCATGGACGATCGTTGCTGGCCCCTGCTCTGGCAGGTTTCCCGCGAGTTCAGCATGCACTGAGCCGATGAGGTCAAGGTCTCGGGTGCGTTGCTGTTCCCACTGTCCGTGCCAACGTTTGAGTTGCCGTGCGAGGTAGTCCTCATGACGTCCAAGATTGCTGAGCCCAACTCCCTCTAGGTCGACATCGTGTATTGCGGCGAGTGTGTCGGCCAGTGATTCACTTGCGCGGCCTCGTGCTGCTTCGCTCAGCAACTTCTCTGCATCAGCCACCTCGCGAACCACATGGCCTTCGACATAGTCCATGACATAGAAAGGGGCACCGTTAATCGCTTCGTCTTCGCACAGACCGAGTGTTTTCGGTACCGGAACTGACGATTCGTGAAGAGCAGAGATAATTCGGTGTTCACGAGCCATGTCATGTGCACTTGCGAGGCCGTGGGCGAGTGGCGGTCGCCGCAACACGAGACGACGGCCATTTGCATCTGTGACGAGAAAGGTGAGGTTCGAATGCCCTCCGGCGATGAGGTCCCAACGGAAGGGGCTGGACACTCCGTCTATAGATCTGCTCAGCCACTCGGTGACTGGTGACTCCAGGATTCCCTCGGGTGCGGTCATGTACACGATGGTAGTGATGGCGAGGTTCAGCCATGCTCTCGGTGCGTCGGTAGGGTGATTGGCGTGAGTGAATTATCAGGTTTCCAAGGGCCAGTGTTTGATGTCGGTGACGCTGATTTTGAGGTCCAAGTTCTTGAACGTTCACGGCGTCAGGCCGTGGTTGTCGACCTGTGGGCACCTTGGTGTGGGCCATGCAAGACGCTCGGACCGATGCTTGAGGAAGCGGTGGCAGCGACCGGGGGCGAGGTCGTGCTGGCCAAAGTCAACGTCGACGAAAACCCGGCTGTCTCGCAAATGTTTCAAGTTCAGTCGATTCCGGCCGTGTACGCAGTTCGTGATGGACAGGTTGTCGACGGTTTCGTCGGGGCTCAAGGTCGAGCGGAAATCGATGCGTTCATCGGGCGGCTCGGAACTGATCCTGTTGCCGAAATGGTGAACGGTTTGGTTGAGCGGCGTGATGAACTAGGGCTTAGAGCGGTACTCGAGACCGATCCGGCGAACGAGAAAGTGATTGTTGCGCTCGCTGACATCCTGGTTGAGCGTGGTGCAACCGATGAAGCGCTTGCGCTCTTGGACCGAATACCTGAAAGTGATGATGTTCGTCGGATCAAAGCGGCTGCTCGTATTGGAACTGTTGCCCCCGACGACGATTTTGATGACGAGCTCCAATCGCTTCTCGATCAGGTGAAAGCTGATGATGATGCGCGTCAACGCTTTGTCGACATTCTTGAATTGATGGGTCCAGATGACCCACGTACCGCGGCGTATCGCAAACAGTTGACGGCTCGTCTGTTCTAAACGCTCTTTCGAGGGCTGGCGCTAGTGCGCTGCGGTACATTCATTACTCCGACCTTCCCGGTGAGTCGTCTTGAAAGGCTGACCGATGGACCGTTCGCTGTGGCAAACGTTTCTCGATGAAGAGTTGCGACCCCGAATTCTCACCCGGCGCACGGCACAACTTGTTCTCACTGCGGGAGTTGCAGTCGTTTCGATTCTCGTCGGCGTCTGGCTGTTTGCGCCACCCCAAAATCGTGCTGAGGAAGGGTTGGAGTATGCGGCATCTGTAGAGGCAGACGCCCCGGGGCTTAGTCCCATGGTGGAATTTGATGACAGTGCAGTGCTTGCAGTTCATGTTGCAGGCGAGGTCGTTTCTTCAGGTGTGCATGAACTGCCAGCCGGCAGCAGAGTTATTGATGCGATCACGGCTGCCGAGGGGCCAACAAGTGATGCAGAGCTTGATGCGCTGAATCTGGCGGAATTTCTCGCCGACGGTGACCGAATATATGTGCCAGCGGCACAGGAGGTTGAAGGAGACTCATTGCTGGTGTTGGAGTCGGGTGTGGGAACTTCGATCAACATCAACAGAGCCTCTGCGAGTGAACTCGAAGCGCTACCGGGGGTAGGTCCAGCTACTGCTGATCAGATTGTTCGCGATCGAGAGACAAATGGGCTATTTGCTTCGGTCGACGAACTCACTCGTGTGTCAGGTATTGGCCCAGCAACCGTTGAGAAGTTGCGAGATTTGGCATCTGTGTAAGTCGGTACCGGTGATGATTCGCCGTTCAGAGCAATGTTCCGCCGATTCGAGCGGCAGCGACTCCGATACCGATTCCAACCCCGACAGCAGTTGCGACCCACAACAGCAGATACTCACGCCAGAAGTCCGGCCAACCAGCAATCGGGCGCCGAGTTGCCCTCCATGCAGCGACCACTCCGATGGCTGCCCAAAAGATTGCACTGACCAACAGCGCCATTGGGTACGTGCTCGAGTCTGCGATTGGGGCACCAAGCAGCAGAAGTCCCGGGGCGGAGATGACAATTCCAATCAAACCTGCGACGGCGCTCTGTCGACCTCCACCCAACAGCATGATGATCAACGACACCAGGCCGATCGTCGCTGGTGGAACGATCGCAGCAAATGGTCCTGCGAGGAGGATTCGTGCCCGGTACCAGCGTGGCCCACCAGCAACCGGTGGTAAGGGCGTTCGTAATTCGTCATCGGGCTGCCGAGGCATGAACGCATCCTACGGTTGCCAGCAGACACAGAATGTGCATCTCGAGGTCATCAGCGCAGATGACGATCGCGCGTTTGTTACGACCAAATGGTTGGCTCTGACGGCTGCCGGGGTGTGGTGGTGCGCTCTGCACCCCGAAGGTGTTCATCTCGTCATCGTCGCCATGTTGTTGTGGCTTGCTCGTCCATTTGATCGTCCGCTAGCGGGCTCAGATATCGCAGTTCTTGCCCTGCTTGGAATTCTGCTCGTTGCCGTTGCGGCTCGAGCTCAATCATCCGACAATGCCGCCGCAAATGTTGAGCAAAGGGCGTTCACCGGAGCAGTGCGGGTGGTGGATGATCCGCAACCGTTGAGCAACTCAACTCGACTCATCATTGACGTTGGCGGCACGCGATGCGAGTTATGGGCGCGTCGATATTCGATCCGTGCCCGACTCGCACCAATCAGTGCGGGGGAATATCTCGTCGTCAGCGGACAGATTGCACAACTCAGCCGTGACCGTTACGAGCGGGTGCGTTGGCAACACGTGCTCTGCGAGTTTCAGGTCGACTGGGTAGAGGATGTCATGGAGGGCTCGTTGGCCTCGCGTGCGTCGAATCGTGTTCGAAGTTTGGTGACCGACGTTGGAAACAGCATTTCAGGTGAACGCGGCGCGCTATTTCGCGGTCTGGTGATTGGCGATGATCGTGATCAGCCAATCGAGATGTTGCAGAGGTTTCGATCTGGTGGGCTCAGCCATCTCACCGCCGTGTCAGGCCAAAATGTGGCGCTCATTCTTGCCGCAGCGACACCGCTTATTCGCCGGCTGAGACCAAGGATGCAGGTCGTGACGAGCTTACTTGTCATTGGTTGGTTCGTGCTGATCACTCGATCTGAGCCATCAATTCTCAGGGCTGGAGTCATGGCGGCGATCGCAGTCATTACGACGTCAAGGGGTCGAAAGATTGATGCGGTGCGTGCGTTGTCGATTGCTGTAATCACTCTTCTCGTCATCGACCCATTGCTCGCCGCATCGGTGGGGTTCCACCTTTCGGTTGGAGCAACATTTGGTGTCATTGTGATCGGGCCTGTGATCACATCATGTCTTCCTTTTTCAACGAAGATTTCGGTTCCCGTTGGAGTCACCTTGGGGGCGCAAGTGGGCGTACTGCTTCCGGCATTACTCGTCTTTCAGCGAGCGCCTCTTGTTGCACTTCCAGCGAATCTCTTGGCGGTGCCGGTGGCCGGCATTGTGATGATGGTCGGCATGCCGGTTGCGATTGTGCTGGCAGTTGTCCCCTTTGCTGCTCAGGTGTTGGTGCCTCCGCTCGAACTTGGCGTGTGGTGGGTCGACGCTGTCGCTCGCGTCGCCAACTGGTGCGAACCCGCATCTTCTTGGCCAGGGATTCTGGTTTCACTTCTCCTCACCTGTGGGGTTGTTGTGATCGTGGCCTCTCGGAAGATGAGTCGTCTTCGTGCTAGACACAATGACTGAGATGACGACCTATTTGTTGAACGGTGATGATGAGTCGGTGTTGCGTACGGCGGTTCGCGAACTTCTCCATCAACTTGTTGGTGACAATGACGTGTCGATGATGGTCGATGAATTTGACGACGCTGAGTTCACAATGCAGGCGGTGGCTGATGCAGCGCACACCCCCCCTTTCCTCACCGATCGAAGAGTTGTCGTTGCGCGAAATGTCGGCCGATTTAATACTGCCGATATTGAGCCGATTTTGGCTTTTCTTGAGAACCCTCTCGACTCCGTCGACCTTGTGCTCGTCGGTGGAGGAGGAGCAATTCCCAAGAAACTCACCGACGCGGTGAAGGCGAGTGGGGGAGAGGTCCGGAGCACCTCAGTCGCTCCCAGAGGAAAGGACAGAGCGTTGTGGGTTCGGTCTCGAGCCGCAGCGAAAGGTATCGACCTCGATGATCGCGTGGTGGCTCGCCTTGTTGATTGGCTTGGCGAGAGCAGCGGCGCTCTGGACGGCGTTCTTGACACGATCGCAAGTTCTCACACGGGAAAGGCCCGCGTTCGGCTTGAAGAAGTTGAGCCATTGCTCGGAGAAGCTGGTGGAATACCTCCCTGGGATCTCACCGACGCGATTGATCGCGGTGATGTCAACAAAGCGCTTGAGTTATTGCATCGGATGGTGCACGGGGGGAGCCGGCATCCATTGCAGGTGATGGCGATCTTGCATGGCCATTACAGCAAGATGGCGAAACTTGATGGCAGTGGGGCGAATAGTCAAGATGCGGCTGCTGAGGTGCTCGGTATCAAAAGTGGCTTTCCCGCCAAGAAAGCCTTGGAGGGTTCGCAACGACTTGGAACTGACGGACTGCGCAGAGCGATTGGTCTGCTTGCTGACGCTGATCTTGATGTGAGAGGTAGGACGGGTCTTGATGAAGTTGTCGTGACAGAGGTACTTGTTGCGCGCCTTGCCCGTCTCGCGCCTGCTCGTCGCCGCTAGTCACGCTCGGTGGGTACTCCCATTCGGTAGTTGCTCGGGTTCGCAACCTGGGTCCGGACGCGAAACAGCCCGAGCACTAAAGCTCGGGCTGGACGACTAGAGAGGGTTAGATCAAGAACCGGCGTTGATCTTTTGCATTAAGCGGCTCTTCTTGCGAGCTGCCGTGTTCTTGTGCAACACACCCTTTGCAACGGCCCGATCAATCTTGCTCATTGCAAGGCGAACGGCTGAGTCATCATCTGATCCGATGCTGGCCGTGGCTGACTTCACGCGCGTCTTCAACTCACTGCGGACAGCGCGGTTGCGATCCGCTGCCTTTGCGTTGGTGAGAATTCGCTTTTTCTGGCTCTTAATATTCGCCACAGTTACCTCAAGTGTTGTGTTGGTGCGGGCACCATCCGTAAATATTTGATGTTGAAGATCGGTACGCACCGAGCCTTTTACATCAGCGCATTGAGACTATCGGCGGAAGCGGAACACTCCCAACGCCGGCCGATAGCGTACGGGGTAGCCATGGACGCCGCATCGGGACTCTCCCGCATCCGTAACTTCTCGATTATCGCCCACATTGATCACGGCAAGTCAACGCTGTCCGACCGGATACTCGAAATTACCGGTGCTGTTCAGACGCGAGACATGAAGGCCCAGTACCTCGATTCGATGGATCTCGAGCGGGAACGTGGCATCACGATCAAGGCGCAGAATGTTCGCGTCGAGTGGAACGGACACGTATTCCACCTCATTGACACCCCAGGTCACGTCGACTTCGGCTACGAGGTTTCTCGCTCGCTCGCAGCATGTGAAGGAGTTGTCCTCGTTGTCGATGCAGCGCAAGGCATTGAGGCGCAGACCTTGGCGAACTGTTACCTCGCTCTCGAAAATGATCTCGAGATCGTCGCCTGTCTCAACAAGATCGACTTGCCAGCAGCCGATCCAGATCGATACGCAATGGAAATCGAGACAATCCTGGGAATTCCCGCAGAGGAGATTCTTCGCATTTCAGCGAAGTCGGGTGAAGGTGTACCTGAGCTTGTAAAAGGAGATTGGGTAAAGAAAGATGCAATAGTAATTGATGTTGGTATCAATAAAACTGATAAAGGTATTGTTGGAGATGTTGATT
>JALRDI010000327.1 GCA_023257035.1 Ilumatobacteraceae bacterium
TTCGCTTTACTCGCCTCATCGTCGCCATCACCGTCGCGCCGACGCTCTTCGTCTCGATCGTTGGCAACCTTCCAACTGCCGCAGAGATGGGCCTTGGCCTGCTCGGCACTGTCATGCTGGCGATCTTCGCTGCCGAAAACCCAGATGCACCATTCTTTTTCGGCATCCCGGCATGGATCATCGCTTCAATCTTTGTTGGCATCGACATCCTGCGGTACGTCGGTGACCGCATCTGGGGTTCGCTCCTTGTCATGCTGCTCGCCATCGGAACCGCTCTCGTCACCATTCGCCAATGGGGGTTCGCCGATCGTCTCGACATGATTCCCCGATTCGCGAACAACACCCGGCATAAGAAGCCAACGCGATCATCACGCGGGAAAGTCCGTCGGCCAGCCCGCAACCGAGGCGGCAACACAAAGGTCGTGAGCGGGCCATGGGAACCACCAAAACCCGACGCTGCGTCTCCTGCCCTGCAAGACGAGCTCGATGCTCTCCTCGACAAGGTGTCGTCACAAGGCCTCGATGCCCTGTCGACCGACGAGAAGAAACGGCTTAACGAGCTGTCGAAACGGCTGCGCTAGTCGCAGCACGAACGTAGAACGCGTAGAGCAACATCCCGGCGGCAAGCACCGTCGCAAGGTCTGCGAGAATGTGATACTCAAACGCCTGCTTTACGAAACCTGAGCCGAAGGCAGCAATTGCGCCACACAGACTCAGCGTTAGGTCGCCAGTGCCCTGGGCTTCAACCCGAGCGCTTACCGGGACCGATGAGGTGAGCAATGAGGTTCCGGCGATAAGCCCAATATTCCAACCCAAGCCAAGCAAGAACAGACCAACAAATACAAGGGCTGGCACGTAGCCGGCGATCTGCACAGTGATTGTGCTGATCCCGAGCAGAACTGCGCCTATAAGAACCGATGGAACCGCCCCGGTTTTGTCGACGAATCGACCCACAAGGGGTGCGAGACCGAACATTCCGACAATGTGCAATGCGATCACCATCGCCGAGAGATCCGAGTGCCCATGATCAGCCATATGTGGCGGAGTCATCGTCATCACGCCAACCATCGAGGCCTGCGCTCCCGCCATCGCGACCAAACCCAACATGGCGTGCTTCGACTTACGGATCTCGCCAAATGAGTTGCGAACCTGTTTGATCGGACGGGTTCGTTCAGCAGTCGGGTCAACTGCGTTCGACACCACCAACGGGTCGGGTCTCAAGAACATGAGATACGCAACCGAGCCAAGAGCGAACAGTGCAGCTGCGAACAGGTACGGACCGACATATTCGTCGAGACCGATCGACATGCCGAACCGTTTTTCTAACGGAGTGAACAACGGCCCAAAGACTGCGCCCAATGTTCCGATCCACACCACCGCACCGATGGCTTTTGCTCGTTCATTCTCTGTCGCAAGGTCGGCAGCGGTATACCGCGCTCCCAACGTGGCAGCCTGACCCGAGCCGAACAGAAACATGCCGAGAATGAATAGCCAGAAGATCCGGGTTTGACCACCGGTCGCAGCGACCAGAGAACCAAATGAGCCGATTGCGAGCGCTAATGCGAGGCCAGGGCGACGACCGCGGCGGCGCATAAATGCCGCCAACGGAATTGACACAACTGCGGCGCCAAACGTGAAGGCTGCAGAGCCAAGACCGGCAAGTCGGTCTGAGCCGAGCATGTCCTTCGCCAGCAGCGAAACAACTGCCACTGTGCCGGCCACTGCGGCCTGCCCGGGAACAACCGCGAGACGGAGGGTATTCAGCGTTCGCCTCTGCAGCGCCTCGCGATGTTCAAGGGTGTCAATTGACGTCTGAGTCACGCGAGCAAGTCTCGCAGGAAACCACCCGTATGAGAGGCATCAACTGCGGCGACCTGTTCAGGAGTTCCTTCGGCAACGATCGTGCCACCACCGACACCACCTTCGGGGCCAAGGTCGATCAGCCAGTCAGCGGTCTTAATGACATCGAGATTGTGCTCGATAACAAGCACAGTGTTGCCCTGATCGACAAGGCGGCCCAATACGGTGAGCAGGCGTCGAACATCCTCAAAGTGAAGTCCGGTCGTCGGCTCATCGAGCAGATAAATGGTGTGACCGGTCGAACGCTTCGCAAGTTCGGTGGCCAACTTCACTCGTTGCGCTTCACCACCCGACAAGGTCGGTGCCGACTGACCAAGGCGCACATACCCGAGGCCGACATCCATCAACGTCTGCAAGTAACGCGCAATCGACGGCTGATTGTTGAAGAACTCAACCGCCTCAGCGACCGGCATATTCAACACATCAGCGATGTTCTTGCCCTTGAACTCGACGTCGAGCGTGTCTCGGTTATATCGGGCACCCTTACACACTTCACATGGCACGTACACATCTGGCAGAGAGTGCATTTCAATTTTGATCGTGCCATCCCCCGAGCACGCGTCACAGCG
>JALRDI010000010.1 GCA_023257035.1 Ilumatobacteraceae bacterium
TTCTTTGCCGCGGTCTTTGCCGGACATCACGCGGACGGTGTCACCTTTGCGGATCTTCATGTCAGATCACCTCCGGGGCGAGCGACACGATGCGCATGAAGCGACGGTCGCGGAGTTCACGGCCAACTGGTCCGAAGATGCGGGTACCACGTGGCGTGAGATCGTCTTTGATGATGACGGCTGCGTTCTCGTCGAAACGGATGTAGCTGCCATCGGCACGACGCTTCTCTTTCTTCGTGCGAACGACGACGCACTTCACGACGTCACCCTTCTTCACGCCAGCGCCAGGGATGGCGTCTTTCACGGTTGCCACGAAGATGTCACCGATCGAGGCGTAACGGCGGCGGGTACCACCGAGCACCTTGATGCAGAGCACTTCCTTTGCACCACTGTTATCAGCCACGCGAAGGCGGCTCTCCTGCTGGATCATCGTGCACGCTCCACGATCTCTACGAGCCGCCAGCGCTTGTTCTTGCTCAGCGGACGGGTCTCCATGACTCGGACTTTGTCACCAACGCCTGCGTCGTTGGCTTCGTCATGCGCGTGCAACTTCTTGGTGCGCATAACGAACTTGTTGTAACGGGCGTGGCGAACGCGGTCGGTCACTGTGACGACAACCGTCTTGTCCATCGCATTCGATGTGACGATGCCTTCGCGTACCTTGCGGGCAGCCCTTGTGGTGCTGGTCTCACTCATTGGTTCAGCTCTCTGCCTCTGCCGCAGCGATTTCACGCTGACGGATCACGGTGTTGATACGGGCGATACGCCGACGGACGGCGCGAATCTCGGAGGTCTTCTCAAGCTGACCGGTTGCGTTACGAAACCGAAGGTTGAGTGCCTCGTGCTTGCTGGCGCGGAGTTCCTCTGCGAGGCCGGCCAGGTCCATGTCGTTGAAATCGTTCTTTCGTGCCATGACAAATCTCAGATCTGCTCGTCGCGGGTAAGGATGCGAGCCTTGATCGGGAGCTTCTGGATCGCCTTATTGAGAGCGATCTTTGCCTGCTCCTCATTTGGGAAGGAAAGTTCGAACAGCACTCGACCCGGACGAACGACAGCTACCCAGAACTCTGGGTTGCCCTTGCCCGAACCCATGCGGGTCTCAGCTGGCTTCTTCGTCACGGGCTTGTCTGGGAATACGTTGATCCAGACTTTGCCGCCACGCTTGATTGAGCGGGTCATCGCAATACGGGCAGCCTCAATCTGACGGGCGGTGAGCCAGCCTGGTTCGAGTGCTTGGATTCCGTAGTCGCCATAGGCCAACTCGGTTCCACCCTTTGCCATACCACGGGTACGGCCACGGTGGTGCTTACGGTGTGCAACCTTTCGGGGCATCAACATGATGAACTCCTATCCCCTCAGTCGTCGCCGCGGAAGTGCGGGGTCTCATGCGCTTCGCGCGTCTGACGGGTAATGGTCTCTTCTTCGTCGAGCAACTTCTCGAGCTCTGGATCGGCCTCACGGACGAGTGGAGCTGGCTCGGCTTCTTCTGCTGCAGCGCGTGGGCCTGCTGATGACACAACCTTGCGGCCAGAATCTGAGGCCTGGCCGGAGGTCTCGCCAACAGCCATTGCGGCTTCACGAGCGATCTTGTCGTCGTTCGATGCGCGGTACGGAAGAATCTCGCCCTTGTAGAGCCAGACCTTCACACCGACGCGACCGTTAGCGGTCTTGGCCTCGCGGAATCCGTAGTCGATGTCGGCGCGGAGAGTGTGCAATGGCACCTGTCCCTCGCGGTACCACTCGGTACGGCTCATTTCCGCACCGCCGAGACGACCCGAACACTGAACTCGGATACCAAGGGCACCAGCACGCTGAGCGTTCTGAACGGCTCGCTTCATTGCACGACGGAACGCGATGCGGTTTGCGAGCTGATCAGCGACACCCTGTGCGACGAGCGCTGCGTCAAGTTCTGGGGTCTTGATCTCAACGATGTT
>JALRDI010000023.1 GCA_023257035.1 Ilumatobacteraceae bacterium
TGAGCGAGGCCGCACCTGAGGCACGCGGCACTGCTCTCGCGGTCGGTAACGCGCTCGGCACAATCACCCGGGCAAGCCTCATCGTCCTCTCAGGACAGTGCTCTGAGCGTTTTGGAGTACTCGGAACAGTTTTCGTCAGCGCGTCCGCGCTAGGCGTTGCCCTAGTAGCGCTTACGATCGACCGACGGCGGCCGGTTGGTCGATAAATGCCTGAATAGCTTCAGCGACCTGCTCAGGATGCGAATTTGGCCCACCGTGGCCGGCACCCTCAATTTCAATCGAGCGACAATCGGGCAATGTCTCTTCGAGAAACTGCACCGCACGCCGATGGTGGTCAGCAGCACGAGAACCTGACATTGCCAACACCGGAGCCTGCACGTCGGCCGGCTGCCACGGAGCTCCGCTCCGCAAGTCACTTAATTCGCCAACGAGCACGCGTCCTTCTGCCCTTCGGGCAAGTCTGGTGCGCTCAGGCAACCGTTCCCAGACCTTGTTACCAACGAGTCGCCGCATAAATGCTTCAGCTGAGTCTTCTGGGTCATGCTCAGGAAACCCCTTTGACGAGTTCCCTCCCCACCATGGCTGCCACGACATTGGCATTTCATAGATCGCGATTCTCGTTACACGGTCGCCAAGTCGACTCGAAGCTGCGAGGACAACGTTGCCGCCAAAGCTGTGACCGATCAACACCAATGGCCCTTTCGGAAATTGCTCCTCGACAAGATCGACGAGGTCATCAACGTTTTCCTTGACAGTGAATGGCCCTGCGTGGTCACCTGATTTGCCATAGCCGCGACGGTCAAGACGAAGCACCTCGAATCGGTCGTCAAAACGTCGAGCAAGCCGGCTGAGCCCGGTTGAACGATCAAGAGACCCGTGCACCATCACCATCTGCGGTGCAGCTTCCGGCCCTGAGCGGGTGAACCAGACGCCGCGCGAACTCATCATGCGACCTGGACCACCCTCAGTACGTCAGCAGCAGCCCCTGAAGTTCCTCCGGGCGAGCCTGCGAGCACCAGAACGGTGTCACCGTGCTGAACGCGACCTTCATCCACCGCTTTTTCCACGGCGTACCACACCATCTCGTCAGTTGAGTCGTAGAGGTCAACCGTCAAAGGGTCAACACCCCACGACAGACGCAGCGACCGCACAACCTGCTCGTCAGGCGACAGCCCGATCAGCGTTGCCTCAGGGCGAAAACGCGCCATTGCCCGAGCGGTTCGACCTGACTTCGTGCAACAAAGAATCGCTGTGGCACCAATGTCTCTCGCAGCTTGACTTGCCGCATGCCCTAACGCTGCGGTGATTCGATCTTCGACAGATGTCCAATCGCCGCGTTGGTGCCGCCCTAGCCGGTCTGCCCAACCCCGGTAGCTTGCCTGACGTTCAGCTCGCTCTGCGATACGCGACATTGTTTCGACAACGACCACCGGATGCTTACCAACCGCCGTCTCTCCAGAAAGCATCACTGCATCGGTGCCGTCAAACACTGCGTTTGCGACGTCACTCGCCTCAGCACGAGTTGGCACAGCCGCTGAGATCATCGACTCAAGCATCTGGGTGGCCGTGATGACTGGAACGCCTCGCTCTACACACTCTCGAATAATCATTTTCTGAAGGTGCGGAACCTCCTCGAGCGGGCAGTCGATGCCAAGATCACCTCGTGCAACCATCACCCCATCAGATGCTTCAATGATGTGAACGAGGTCAGCAAGCGCAGAGTTCGTCTCAATTTTTGCAATGAGTTGCGCCCGGTTTCCAACCACTTGGCGAACCTGTTCTACGTCATCAGCCCTGCGCACAAACGACACTGCGATGAACTCGACACCGGCAGTTGCCATCTTCTCCGCGAACACAAGGTCTTCGGCTGTTGGTGTAGACGCCGACAACCGTTCTGAGGGGACGTGAACACCCGGCGAACCCTGGATGCGTCCCCCGTTGATGACCTTTGCAGAGACAGGTCCACCGGTAACGCTGTCAACCTCCAACATGATGTTGCCGTCGCCCAGCACCACCTGGTCACCCTTGCTGAGGCCCGAGAAGAGGCCATCGACATCAACACAGATCTCGGTGTCGCTACTGCCACGATTGGACTCAACAAGCGCGATTGACTCGCCTGGCACCATCTCGACACCACCGTCGGGAAATGTTCCGACGCGAATTTTTGGGCCCGGCAGGTCAGCAAGAACTGCGACCTCCACACCGGTCAACGCAGATGCTGTTCGAACTCGTTCGAGACGTTCAAGGTGACCGTCAATATCGCCATGCGAAAGGTTGAGGCGGAATACGTCGACACCGGCGGCGAGGAGTTCAGACATCGCCGACACAGACTCACATGCAGGGCCGATCGTGGCAACAATTTTTGTTTGACGACTCACCATCAGTTATCTAGTGGCAGAACGCTCAAAAGCAAACCTGTTTCTGATTCAGAGAGCACTTAAGCCCGCCCACTAAGGGCAAACCTACGACCGGTATTGACGGCCCACGGTCGATACAGCCACATCAACTTCGTGGGATATCGCGCCAGGCAGCACCCTTAAATGGGTCAGGTTCTCGCGGAAGCCCGAGGACTCGCTCGCCAACGATATTTCGTTGAATCTCACTCGTTCCCCCTTCAATCGAGTTCGCCCTTGTTCGAAGGAACTGCACAATCCACTCCCCTGCCTCAACATCAGCGACAGGCCATGCAACTGCATCAGCTCCCAATAATCCGATCGCTAGTTCCTGCAATCGCTGGTTCGCCGCCGCCTTCGCAATTTTGCTGATGGAGCCCTCGGGCCCCACCTGCTGACCAGCACTGGCTCGGTCTCGTGCTCGCTGCGCAGTCCAGGCAAGCAAACGATCAGATGTGTAGGCAGTCATCAACGCTTGACGGACGTGCGCGTCGTTCGTGAGCCCACGTTCCTGAGCCATTAAGAGCACCTCAGCAAAAGGTTTTCCACCCAGAATCTCGTCACTCGACTTACGCTTTTTACGCACGCCCGATAACGCATGCCGTTCAGCACCAAGCGTCGTCATCGCCGCCTTCCAGCCATCTCCAACCGGCGAGATGCGATCAATATCAGCCACTCGTACGTTGGTGAGGAACACCTCGTTGAATTCAACTTGCCCGGCGATGTTGACGAGTTGCCGCACCTCCACACCTGGTGAGCGCATGTCGAGACCGAAGTAGGTGATTCCAGCATGCTTTGGTGCCGATGGGTCTGTCCGCGCAATCAACATTGCTCGTTCTGCCTCGTGGCCAAAGGTGGTCCACACCTTCTGGCCATTTACGACCCACTCATCCCCATCACGAATTGCTGTTGTCGCGAGTGACGCCATGTCTGAACCAGCACCGGGTTCAGAGAACAACTGGCACCAACGTTCCTCGCCAGAGAGAAGCGGCGGCAATAAACGCCGCTTTGTTTCATCGGATGACCATTGCTGAATTGTTGGCGCCGCAAGCAGCAAGCCTGATCCTCGAGGCACATGAGGTACTTCCCAAACGGAGAGCAACGTCACCGCGCTGCGGGCCTCAAGGCGAGAAAGCCCACGGCCACCATGCTCGATATCGAAATGCGGGGCGATCCACCCTTCATTGCCGAGTTGAGCAACAACCGTCGGATTGTGGATCTCGGTTTTCAGTTGCCGCAGGGCGTCATCGTCCGATGAGCGGACGGCTTCAAGCCATCCTGGTGGAAGAAGAGTTTGCAGCAGTGCTTCAAGGTCGTCACGACCCGGAAAGTCATCGAGCGCCTCCGTGGGGTCAACAACCGCGCTCATCGACCGCCACTTCTCATACGTTGCGCCATATCATCAGGCCGCCCATGCGGCATCTCACGTTCGTTCAGCAATGCCGCTTCACGCGTCCGTTCAGAGCGATCAGCAATGAGTCGTTTCACGATGCGGTTCGTCCCTGCGGAGTTCGCGACGATCTCTGCGGCTAACGCCATAACCGTTTCATCAAGTTCGTCTTCAGGAACGCAGCGGTCAACAAGACCAATTTCTGCGGCTTCGTAGCCGCTTATTCGTCGACTTGTGAACATCAACTCTTTCGCCTTAGACACTCCAACCCGTTCTGGTAACCGCACTGACATGCCCCAGATCGGAACAAGACCCCACTGGCCATGGGTATCTCCAAGGCGAGCGGTCTCATCAGCGATGAGAAGGTCACATGCAAGCGCAAGTTCGAGCCCACCCGTGTAGCAATGTCCGTGCAAGCGCGCAATCGTCGGCTGCGGCAATTGCTCAAGGGCATCAACTGTTTCTGGTTCGAAGTGCTTGCTCGGCGCTTTCTCGTGGCTCGCAATGGCCTCGAGGTCATGGCCTGCGCAAAATGCCCGACCTGCACCGGTGAGAACCACGCATTTCACCTCTTCATCTTGAGCAATATCTGCAAGATGTTGCCGAAACTCAATGAACACGGCCGGGTTCAGCGCGTTCAGTTTGTCAGGCCGATTCAGCGTCAGCGTTGCAACGCCGTCGGCGTCATTTCGAAGGACAAGTGGTGAACTCATGTGGAACTTCCTATGTGTGGTGTAAAGGTGATTCCGCCATCGGCGGTTCGATTGATTCGACCTGCCGTCGGTGGAGGAAAGTGAGTGCCAAGAATCAACGTGTTGCCATCTGAAATTGAGTCAATCAGTCGACGTCGGGTCGAGATTGCCTGATCAATATCTGCATCGAACCGATCTGCCGTGATCTCGGGCAGCAGAAATTGGAGAGGTGTGTGAACGAAGTCGCCCGTAATGAGCGCTCGCTCACCACGAGATGAGATGAGCACCGAAACGTGGCCCGGAGAATGACCCTTGGAGGACACGAGCGAAACGTTGTTGGTTATCTGGTGGTCTGACTCAACCGAACGAAGACAGCCTGCAGCGACCAATGGGTCAACTGAAACATGTGCGATTCCCGAATGGTCATGATCAGGAAATCCCTCGAGCTCTTCCCGACTGACGAGGTACTCGGCATTAGGGAAAGTTGGCATCAGCCCACCGGTCTCAAGATCTCGGGTGGTATTCCATCCAACATGATCGAAATGAAGATGCGTGCAGACCACTACATCGACTGCTGACAGCCCTCCATCAATTGCATCGGCAAAAAGATCGGGAAGGTGCGGGTCCTGCGGTAACGGTCGATCACCATGCGCACCGACACAGGTGTCAATCACAAGAGTGGTTGGTCCGTCAGTTACAACGAACGAATGAATCGACAGCAACATTCGACCATCACCGGTGACAAAAGGATCGATCCACGGACGATGTTGGTCTACAACTTCACGGGTCACCCCGCTGCAAATCGAACCGTGCGGAACAGCGGTTACACGCGCTTCAACGCGCCGAATAGTGACATCACCAACCCGCCATTCAAGGTGACGACTTACCTCCATCCATCTCACCCTACGACTGCAAGACCTCGCTATACGAGCCGCCAGTTCACCGCTTTCGCGGCGACCAACAGACGTGGGCTGACCCTCAAAAGTGCGCCCGACGTAGACTTCCATCACGTAGTTTCGTGAGGGGCGCACC
>JALRDI010000115.1 GCA_023257035.1 Ilumatobacteraceae bacterium
TCATGGTTTCATCGGACGCTGGCACACCATGTCACGGGCGGTCAGCATCCATCACCACATTGGCGAATACTGCACTCAACTGTTCGGATAGCCCGAATGACATTCAGCGAGGTGCAGTCGCTCAGGGCTCGACGATTGCGAATCCAGAGAAGAATGAGTCAAGGTTCCCAAAGGCAAACTCAAATGCTGAGGTATCCCCGGTGGATTCGGCAACGGCGATCAGGTCAGCAACGGTTAGTTCGTTTGCAGCAAGCCCGACGAGATGGTCGAACTCCATCGAGAGAGCAACGTCAGGGTTGCCACGAAGCCCACTGATCGAAGACATCGCACGGTTTGAGATCTCGATGGTCCATTCTGCATCGCTCTCTCGATCGGTGAGGGTGATGTGCAGCACGACATTGCGCCCTCCGGCAAGATCAGACGGCAGCCGGACTGCAAGCGTGTCAAAGAGTTGACCAACCGTCATTGCGTCAAGGAATCCTCTACGCATTGCCTCTCTTCGCGGCGGGTTGCCATTTCGCAGTTCTTGAGCGCCGGTCAAATATGCATTTCTGAATGTCGCAGATTCACTTTGGTAACCGAGTTGTTCCATTGCGTCGGCTTGAAGTTCACGACCGGCGGTGTGGTCGGGTTGAGTAAAGACGAGGTGATTCAGCAACTCAACCACCCAACGATAATCGCCTTCGTCAAATGATTGCTGCGCAGCGGAGACCATTGCTTCTGCCCCTCCCGCAAGCGCCACATACCGCGGACCAACTTCAGCTGGCGGCAACTTCCAGAGGTTCGACGGGTTTCCGTCGTACCACGAGAGATACCGCTGGTAGACCGCCTTCACATTGTGGATGAGGTGGCCGTAGTACCCCGTCGTATGACCTTGGGAGGCAAACTCGTCTGGAAGTTCAAGTTCTTCAGCGATCTCGAGAGCGGTATACCCGTGATTGGCAAGCCTCATCGTCTGGTCATGGATCCAGCGATACATATCTCGCTGACGGCGAAGGTAGTCAGTGATATCGGCATTGCCCCATCGTGGCCAATGATGAGAAGCGAAGAACACTTCTGTGTCAGCCGCGAACAAGCTGATCGCTTCGTCGATGTATTTTGACCACGCAAGTGAATCTCTCACCAGCGCACCTCGAATTGGCACAAGGTTGTGCATCGTGTGCGTGCAGTTCTCGGCCATACACAACCAACCGAACTCAGGGAAGAAGAAGTTCATTTCTGCTGGTGCTTCGGCTTCTGGCGTCAATTGGAACACCACCCGGACACCGTCGATCGTGAGTTCTTCGCCCGTGTGGGTGATCTCTTCAGTTGGCGCGATCAGGCTCGGCGCGGCGATGGCAAGCCCTTTCCCTAACCCGCAGTCGACATGACCGGTTGGGCCAGGTGGTAGCAGTGGGCCGAATTGATACGCAGCGCGTCGTGCCATCGCGAAACCAGCAATGACATTTTCTGCAATTGCTTCATGGAGAAAGCCTTCAGGGGCGATGATTCGACAGTTGCCGGCATCGACGTCTTCTTGAGAAGTGACTCCGAGGATTCCTCCGAAGTGATCAGTGTGAGAATGGGTGTAGATGACAGCAACAACGGGTCGCCCGCCGAGGTGCTCATTTGCCAGTTCAAGAGCGGCGCGAGCTGCTGGCTCAACCGTCAGCGGGTCGATGATAATCCACCCCGTTGCGCCTTCAATGAAGGTGATATTCGAGATGTCATAACCCCGAACCTGCCA
>JALRDI010000133.1 GCA_023257035.1 Ilumatobacteraceae bacterium
GTCTGGCCGAAGCGCATGGCGCAATTGTTCCAGACCGTCTATACCTTTGAGCCGACCCCGGAGTCATTTCACTGTCTCACGGTGAACTGTCCCGAGACCAATATCGTCAAGATCCAGGCGGCACTGGGGAATGCCCATGACAACCACATTTGACAGACGGCGTCCCTGCTGAGTCGCTGCGTATTTTGCTCGAGCAACTTGCTCGACCAATTCGGCAGTTCGGAGATGACGGGTGAACCCCTGCTGACCTGTCGCACAAAAGGTGCATCCCATCGCGCAACCTGCTTGAGACGAAATGCAAACCGTCGCGCGATCGGGGTAGAGCATAAGGACAGACTCGATTCGAGCACCACCTTCGATTTCGTAGAGGAATTTCGTGGTGAGTCCATCATCGGCAACACTGGCGTGGAGTTCTTTGAGCGAACTCGGCAACTCTTGCTCGAGACGCTCGCGCAAGTGTTTTGGCAACGTAGTCCACGTAGTTGTAGGTCCACAGTTGTCGTACAGCGACTTCCATACCTGGTCAACCCGATATTGAGGCCCGTCGTCGAGGAGGCCAGCCAGTTGAACTCGGTCGGCCGAATAACGCTCAAGTAAAGGATTCATGTTGTTACGACCCTGTCCACAGGTACGCCCGGTCGGTGTGGTGCACTTCCATACCGATCGATTCGTACAGGGACATAGCGGCGGCGTTGCTTGCATCGACGTACAACATGCCGATGTTGATTCCGGTGTCGGCCAAATGGCTGAAGCCCGCCATCACCATTTGCTTTCCGAGCCCTTGTCCCGCATCTGATGGATTAACCGCGATTGCGTAAATCTCACCAAGCACCGGCTCGTGCAGATCTGCCTCATGTCGTTTAGTCCAGCAGAACGCCTTCAGTTCACCACTTACGGGGTGGAGGCGAACGTCCTCAGCATCAAACCACGGAGCCTCAAGACGTCGTGTGAGCTGTTCGTGTGACCACCCACCTTGTTCCTCGTGAGCGGCGAAGGCTGAATTATTGACGGCCAACCATGCTTCTTCGTCGGCATTCAGTCTGAATGCTCGAGTCTCAGCAGCGGACATGCGAAAACGGTTCGCAACGTCACTGGTGAGCGCGAGCCTCATTTGATGTAGACGGCGATGCTCGCTAAATCCGAGCCCTGACGCAACGTGCTCAACCCAAGGGTCGTGAGCACGGGCCCACCAAGTGAGACGCAGTTGAGAGAGATGACTCAATTCGCCGAGGATCCCTTTGACGGCAATGTTGATCACCTCGCGGGTGGGAGGAAAGGCGTGATCATGTTGGGATACAACCTCAAGTGTCCATCCATCATTTGATCGAGTAGCTAACGCAGTAGCAACAATGTCACTGTCGTGACCCGCAATCGCCACAACAGGTGGCTGTGTCGCCGAAGAATCCTGAAGATCGAGTCGAAGTTGGTCCGAAAGAATTCGATGGCCATGAGTCTGTTCAACCTGCTCGCAAAACGACAGTATCGATGAGCGATGTTCCGAGGTGACAGGACCAACGTACAGAAGGTTGAACTGCGCTGGGTTGGTCACCTTAATCAGGGTACTCGCTGTGGTGATCTTGCTAACGGGTTGCTCGCTCTGCTCGAGAGATAGCGCGCTCCGCGCTTCGTAGCAACCGTTCAGATTCGTAGAGGGGGGAGAGGATGTCTTCACGCTCGCTTGAACTCAAAGGAGTGATGAGTCGCTCAATCCGATCTCGACAGCGAGCCAGGTGTTCCTCAAGGGCAGACAGTTCTGCGCTGAATGCGACCAAATCAATATCCACGGTGACACGGTATTCGCTGTTCTGGCGTATTGCTGATCGGAGGGTGCATTCCATCAGTAGCCTGTGTTTGTGCTCGAGGTGCGACCAGAAATTGCTGCAATGCCGGGTTATCACTCGCCACAGGTTGATGTTCCTATCCGCCTCAACACGAACGAATCACCTTTTCCGCCTCCCCAAGCGTTCGTGAACGAGTTTGTTGATGCCCTCGCCAGCATTTCATGGAATCGCTACCCCAATAGGACTGCAGACGGTTTACGAGCAGCGCTCAGTGCCCATCACGAAGTTCCAGCCGAGAGCGTCTTTGTTGCAAATGGCTCCAATGAGGTGCTTCAAACGTTGCTTCTCACCTTTGCGGGGCCTGGTCGCCGAGTGGTGGTGTTTGAGCCGGGCTATCAAATGCACGTTCAAATATCGAAGGTGGTGGGATCAGACGTGATCGTGATCGACCGTAACGATGATTTCACCCTCGATCGCGATGTCGTTCGTTCGAAACTCACCGAGGTGGATCCACACGTTGTCTTCGTCTCATCGCCGAATAATCCAACGGGCCAATGCGACGATGAAGAACTTCTTGACGTCATTCTCGAGTCAACCTCAGGACTGCTGGTTGTCGATGAGGCGTATGCGGAATTCGGGACGTGGTCTGCAATTGATCGGGCTTTGTCGTCGGACCGCATAGTTGTCTCGCGTACGTTCTCCAAAACATGGAGCCTCGCAGCTCTCCGACTTGGATACCTCATTGGTTCGCCAACTGTCGTTGAGCATCTGTGGACTGCTGTCCTCCCGTATCACCTCGATGCTTCAAAGCAACTTGCTGGCGAGATCGCGCTCAACTACACCGACGAAATGAACGATCGCGTTGCCCGCATCATTTCAGAGCGTGATCGTGTCCAGACCGCGTTGTCGGCATTGGGCGTTCGGGTAAGTCCGAGCAGCGCCAATTTCATTCTTTTCTCTACAGGGCTCGATGCTGATGTCGTATGGCAACGGTTACTTGACCACGGGGTCCTTGTCCGAAATTGTTCATCGTGGCCTCGACTTGCAGGCTGGCTTCGACTCACCATTGGATCAGAAGACGAAAACAACGCATTTCTGCGAGGTTTGGAATCTGCACTAGAAACGGAATGATGTAGAGATGGCTGCAAGAGTTGCGCGAAGAGAACGTCAAACGGCAGAGACGTCGATTGTTGTCGAGATCAACCTCGACGGTTCTGGCAAAACTGACATATCGACCGGGCTCCCGTTTTTTGATCACATGCTTGACCAATTAGGTCGCCATGGGGGTTTTGACCTCGTTATTGAGGCAAAGGGAGACCTCCACATCGATAGCCACCACACCGTTGAAGATGTTTCGATAGTTGTCGGCGAATGCTTCGCGGAAGCGCTTGGTGACAAAGCTGGGGTTCGTCGATTTGCAAGTGGTCGATATCCACTTGATGAGGCACTCGTCGATATTGCGTTGGATCTCTCTGCGCGGCCATTCGTTCATTGGGAAGTGGAAATTCCCGAGGTTCTTCCATTGGGTAACCCACCATTTGATCCACAACTTGCAGAGCACAGCATTAGCTCGTTTGCAACGGCGGCTGCGATGACATTGCACGTTGAACTCGTTCGAGGACGCAATGCGCATCACATCATCGAGGCCACATTTAAAGGTCTCGCCCGTTCGTTGCGAGACGCGGTGCGAATCGAGGGCGGTTCAGTGCCGTCAACTAAGGGCGTGTTGTGATGTCGGTTTCCATTGGACGATGTGCATGACGATTGCTGTCATCGATTACGGAATCGGAAATCTTCATTCAGCACAAAAAGCGCTTCGTGCACTTGGAGCAGATGCGGTCTTAACCGATTCTTCCGCAATCATCAAGAGTGCTTCAGCCGTGGTGCTTCCGGGAGTCGGGAACTTTGGAGCATGTATGTCCGCCATCCGGGAGCGCGGACTCGATGTGGATGTTGATGATGTTGTAGCTAGCGGTAAACCCTTTCTAGGAATCTGTGTTGGCATGCAGATGCTGTTTGACAGCTCAGAAGAGGCTCAAGGAGTTTCCGGACTTGGAATTATTCCAGGGGTCGTGTCGTATCTACCAAGTGATGTTCGTCGTCCTCAAATGCAATGGAACGAACTGATCGTTAGTCGCAATGACCCGGTGTTGTCCGGCGAGGGCGGTTCACAGTGGGTGTACTTCGTGCACTCTCTGGCAGCTCACCCTGAGGATGTTCGGCATGTCGCGGCGACGGTGAACTACGGAGGGGCGACAACTGCCGCCTGCCGGAATGACAATGTGCTCGCTCTGCAGTTTCACCCTGAAAAATCTGGAACGACAGGGTTGGCAATGTTGAAACGATGGCTGACTTCGGAAGGAGTTGTCTCGTGAAACTCTTTCCTGCGATTGACCTTCTTAACGGGAAGGTTGTTCGACTCGCTCAGGGCGAATACGGCGATTCAACCGAGTACGGATCTGATCCCCTTGTAGTGGCAAAGTCATTCGTGGATGCTGGTGCCGAGTGGATTCATATTGTTGATCTCAATGCGGCCAAGGGTGATGGACCGATAAATCGGCCAGTCATTTCGTCCATCGCACGCGAGATTGGCCCAGACGTTCATGTCCAAACCGGAGGGGGAGTGAGAACAGTCGATGATGTTCAAGCCCTCGCCGCTGCAGGAATTCGCCGTGCGGTCATGGGCTCGGCTGCGATTCGACAGCCAGACCTTGTCGAAGTCTGTTCGAAGGTATTGGATATTGCCGTCGGTCTTGATCATCGCAACGGTTTCGTTGCACTTGAAGGGTGGACTGAATCGTCAACGGTGAGCGTTGATGAGGCGCTTGGTGCATACCCAACAGCCTCGGCATTTGTGATCACCGATATTTCCCGAGATGGCATGCTGACGGGCCCAGATCTCGAGGGACTTGCGCAGGCATCATCGGCGACAACAATCCCAGTGATTGCAAGCGGAGGAGTTTCCTCACTGGACGACCTGCGTGATCTTTCATCTATCGCCGAATTGGGTGGTGTTATCGCTGGGAAGGCAATTTATGAGGGTCGATTTTCCGTTGCTGATGCAATCGAGGTGCTCCAATGAGCGATCGTGTCGCGCGAGTTATCCCGTGCCTTGACGTGACGGAAGGTCGAGTCGTCAAAGGTGTGAACTTCGTCGGGCTTCGAGATGCAGGTGATCCTGTCGAATTGGCTCAGAAATATAACGAACAGGGTGCCGATGAACTTGTGTTTCTCGACATCACAGCCTCGAGTGACAACCGTGCAACAACGATTGAAATGGTCGAACGAGTTGCCGAGGAAGTGTTCCTGCCATTCACGGTGGGAGGCGGCATTCGAACGCTAGATGATGCGAGACGAATGTTGCGCGCTGGAGCCGACAAGGTCAGCGTGAATACTGCGGCGGTCGAGCGGCCCGAGCTGATTTCTGAAATCGCTGAAGTGTTCGGGACTCAGTGCGTGGTGTGTGCAGTAGACGCCCGTCGGACTCCTTCTGGAACTTTTGAGGTGTTTCTGCATGGTGGTCGAACTCCAACTGGCATTGATGCTGTTGAGTGGGCGGTATCGGCAGTAACGATGGGTGCCGGTGAGTTGCTCGTCACATCGATGGATCGCGACGGCACACGTGAGGGGTTCGATCACGAGCTGAATTCCGCTATTTCTGGCAGGGTGAATGTGCCGGTGATTGCGAGCGGGGGCGTTGGCAGTCTTGAGCACCTTGCTGATGGAGTAATTCTTGGAAACGCCGATGCGGTTCTCGCTGCTTCGATCTTCCACTTCGGCGAACACACCATCGCAGAGGCGAAACAGGTGATGACCGATCGCGGAATTCGTGTCCGTCCATCAGTCGCTCCTGACTAGAGCATCAGAAATCGCCCGCGGTACCGTCGGCCCATGGCAATCCCTGAGGAAAAGATGGAGTACCGGCGGCTAGGAGCAACCGGGATCAAAGTAAGCGTGCTCTCGTATGGGTCTTGGGTCACCTTCGACACTCAGATGGCTGATGACCCGGCACTCGAATGCATGCAGGCAGCGCACGATGCTGGATGCAACTTTTTCGATAACGCTGAGTCATATGCCGGGGGCCGAAGTGAGTCAATCATGGGACGTGTGTTCCGTGACTTGGGCTGGCCGCGATGGTCATATGTTGCAACCACCAAGCTGTACTGGGGAATCCATGGCGACGACCCCAACATGAGGAACACACTCAACCGTAAGTACTTGATGCAAGCAATCGACGCGTCGCTCGAGCGTCTACAAATGGACTTTGTCGATGTGGTGTATTGCCACCGTTCCGATCCGAACACGCCAATGGAAGAGACGGTGTGGGCGATGAGCGACATGGTGTCGAGTGGTAAGGCCCTCTACTGGGGTACCAGCGAGTGGTCGGCTGACGAGATCCGACACGCGATTGCGATTGCTAATCGGCATCACCTGCACGCGCCGGTTACGGAACAGTCGCAGTACAACTTGTTGGAGCGTCGCAAAGTGGAACGCGAGTACCGACGGTTGTATGCGGACACTGGATACGGCAACACCATCTGGAGTCCTCTCGCATCTGGTCTTCTCACGGGCAAATACCGCGATGGGATTCCCGAAGATTCACGCGCAGCGCTATCGGGTTACGAGTGGCTGCGTTCGAGAATGAGCGACGAAGCCGCTCTTGCGCGAATTGAACGTTTACGGCCAATCGCAGATCGCCTCGGATGTTCGATTGCACAGTTAGCGATTGCGTGGTGCACCCTGCACCCGATGGTTTCGACCGTTATCACTGGCGCAAGTCGCGCCTCACAGGTAACGGAGAACTTCGCGGCGCTTGACGTCATCCCATTGTTGACACCTGAGATTGCCGAACAGATCACGACCGCAATCGGTTAAGTCGGCCCTCCGCTGAGCCATCAACGTCTTGCTTGGCAGCGGTCATGCCCCGACGGCGTGATAGCCGCCATCAACGTGAATGATTTCACCGGTTGTAGCCGGGAACCAATCAGAGAGCAGTGCAACACACGCTTTTGCGACTGGAATTGGGTCGTTCACATCCCAGCCCAACGGCGACCGGCCATCCCAGGTGTCTTCAAAAAGAGCAAAGCCAGGAATCGATTTTGCAGCCATCGTTCTTACTGGACCGGCCGCGACAAGGTTGCATCTAATCTGCTGCGCGCCGAGCTCTTTTGCGAGATAACGGGAAAGACTTTGTAGGGCAGATTTCGCAACACCCATCCAGTTGTACGCAGGCCACGCTTGTGAGTTATCAAAATCGAGGCCAACAATTGATCCGCCCTCTGTCATCAGCGGGACGAAGGCATCGGCAAGGGTTTTGAGCGAGTAGGTCGAGATATGCATCGCTGTAGCGACGTCCTCCCAAGGAGCCCCAAAGAAATCGTCGCCAAGACAAGATGCCGGAGCAAAGCCAATTGCGTGCAGCACACCGTCGACGCGTCCCCACTTTTCTTGAACCGCAGATCGAACTGCTTCGACGTGTTCAGGGACGGTGACATCAAGTTCGAGCACCTCGATTTCAGGATCAATCTTGCGGGCCGTTCGCTTCGTCAGTGAAAGAGCCCTCCCTGCGCCGGTGAGAATGATGTTGGCGCCTTCTGCTTTGGCAATTTCAGCTACCCCGTATGCGAGTGATGCGTCTGTAAGCACACCGGTAATGACGAGATTTTTTCCATCAAGAATTCCCATGCCTGCAACGTAGCCGACATCACGAATTGCATCCTGTCTTCAGGCCTTGTCGTGCCGTCTGTAGGAATCGTGTAGTTGGTATGCGACAATGACCCGATGAAGATTGGCTTAATCGGCGGTAGCGGGCCGGCTGGTACCGCGCTTGCAGCTCGGCTCGCGAGTGTGGGTTACGAGTGCGTCATCGGGTCACGCTCTAAATACCGAGCGATGGAAGCCCGCGATCGAGCGATTGAAAACCACCCAGAACTTGCAAATTTGCTTGGCTATGGCGACAACGCTGCGGCTGCAGAATGCGATCTCGTCGTCATCGCGACCCCGTGGGATTCTGCAGCGACCACGGCTAAAGAGTTTGAAGATCTGCTGAAAGGAAAAGTGCTCGTCAGCATGGCGAACGCTCTTGTCAAAGTTGGGCCAGAATTCCAGCCACTCGTGCCGCCAAGAGGGAGTGTTGCAGCGCACGTGCAAGCTGCGCTTCCTGGTTGCCGCGTAGTCGCGGCCTTCCATCACCTTCCGGCTAAAGAATTGGGTCACCTTGGTGAGCCAATTGATTCGGATGTCCTTATCTGTGGTGATGACCCGAAGGCGGTCGAAACTGTCAGTGAAATGGTGAGCAAGATTCCGGGTTGTCGCCCCCTTGATGCGGGTGAACTTTCGAATGCAACGGCAATTGAGGCCTTTACGGCCGTGCTGTTGCAGCTCAATGTGCGCTACCGCACGAGGGTTGCACCGAAACTGACCGGCATTCGTGACGCGGCTTCGTCGAAGTAAGGATTCCGTATGCCACTGATGCTGTATGACACTGCCCGGCGTGACGTCGTACCATTCGCACCGCCTGAGCAAGTGCTGATGTATGTCTGCGGTATCACCCCATATGACGCAACTCACTTGGGCCATGCATCAACCTTCCTCGCATATGACGTTCTCATCCGACGTTTGATCGATCTCGGACATGAAGTGAAGTGTGTTCGAAACGTCACTGATGTTGATGATCCTCTTTTCGCCAAGGCGCGAGAACTTGGGGTTCACTACCTTGATCTGGCCGCTGGCGAAGAGGCGCGTTTCAACGCAGATATGGAAGCACTGAATGTTCTGCCTGTATTTGCGGCTCCGCGGGCATCTTCTGCGATACCTGACATTCGGAAGTTCATCCAGACAGTTTTGGACGCCGGGCATGCCTATGTCAGTGGAGACTCGGTGTACTTCGATGTGAGTTCATTTGATGAATTCGGTCAGGTGAGCGGTTACCCGGCCGATGAAATGCATCGTCTTGCGGAACTACGTGGAGGAAATGTCGATGATCCACAGAAGCGCCACCCGCTCGACTTTGTGTTGTGGCAACCATCTGCGGCCGATGAACCAGCTTGGGAGACACCTTGGGGACCGGGTCGTCCCGGTTGGCATGTCGAGTGCAGCGCTCTGGCGCTCCGTGAACTCGGTGAGCATGTGCATTTGCACGGCGGTGGAGCTGACCTGATCTTTCCTCATCACGAGTGTGAGCGAGCCCAATCGGAATCAGCAACAGGAGTGACCTTTGTTGACCACTGGATGCACACGGCGTTGATCTCAAAAGATGGCGAGAAGATGTCAAAGAGCCTCGGCAATCTCGTATTCATTGACGCCTTGAGAAAAGAGTGGGATCCGCGGGCAATTCGACTGGGCATTATCTCGCACCATTACCGAACTGAATGGGAGTGGAGTGACAATCTCATGCCTGCATCGACGCAACGTCTTCAGGAGTGGGCGGGAAGCATCGATGGTGAAGACGATCAGGACGTACTCGAGAATGTCCGAAACGCATTAGATGACGACCTGAACACACCAGAGGCATGTCGATTGATTGATGCAGCAGTTGCGAAAGGTTCGAGTGTGGCATCAGCTGCATCTTTGCTCGGAATAGAGCTTCTCGAGCCGTAATCTCGTGTTGGCCACTATTCGGCCTCGTAGACTTCAGGCTCTATGTCAACGCTCACGGTCACTCTTCCTGACGGCTCCTCCAGGGAACTGGAGCAGGGGTCGACAGTGTTTGATCTTGCGAAATCGATTGGCTCAGGTTTGGCGAAGGCCGCCGTTGCCGGAGTTGTCGATGGAAACGAGACTGATCTCAGCGCAGTCCTCGCCGACGGCCAGCAGGTAGCGATTGTTACCTCGAACACTGATGCGGGCCGCCATGTCCTGAGGCATTCAACAGCGCACGTGCTTGCCCAAGCAGTAACGAGGTTATTTCCGGGCGCCAAGTTTTCGGTCGGCCCGGCAATCGAGAACGGTTTCTACTACGACTTCGATCTTCCTGACGGTAAAACGTTCTCAGACGATGACCTCGCAGATATCCAGCGCGAGATGGAGCGTATTGTCAAAGAAGATCAACCGTTCGTTCGGTCTGAGATGACACCGGCAGAGGCTCTTGAACTCTTTGCCGATCAACCGTACAAATGTGAAATTATCCAGCGCGTCACGAGTGCAGACGGCGATGCCCTTGATGCTGGGGAGGCCGGATCGGGTGATGTCATCAGCGCCTACCGAAACTCTGACGCATTTGTCGACATGTGTGTAGGTCCGCACGTGCCAAGTACAGGAAAGCTCCAGCACTTCGCCCTGCAACGCACATCAGGGGCGTACTGGCGTGGTTCAGAAGAAGCCCGAATGTTGCAGCGGATATACGGGACTGCCTGGGAGTCGAAGAAGGCGCTTGATGAACATCTCACCCAACTTGAAGAAGCTGCAAAGCGAGATCACCGCCGTCTTGCGACTGAATTAGATCTTCTGAGCTTTCCTTCAGAAATCGGCGGGGGCCTCGCAATTTGGCACCCGAAGGGTGCAACTGTTCGCCGCATCATGGAGGATTACAGCCGTGAGCGCCACGAGCGAGGCGGTTATCAGTTTGTCTTTACACCTCATCTCGCAAACGGAAAGCTGTTCTCGACTTCGGGCCATCTGGACTACTACGCCGACGGCATGTACCCGCCGATGGAAATGGACAACGGCACGTACTACATGAAACCGATGAACTGTCCGATGCATTGCTTGGTATTCGGGAGTCGGCAGCGCAGCTACCGGGAACTACCGATCAGGTTGTTCGAGCTAGGAAACGTCTATCGCTACGAGCGGGCGGGAACCCTTCACGGCCTCCTTCGGATTCGTGGATTTACCCAGGACGACAGCCACATCTTTTGTCGTGAGGACCAACTTGCTGAAGAGGTTGCATCGCTATTGGACTTTGTCTTGTCGGTTCTTCGAGCGTTTGGCTTCGAGGATTTCACCTTCAATCTGTCGACAAAGGATCCTGAGAAGTTTGTTGGCTCGGATGAAATTTGGGAGAAGGCAACAGACGCGCTTCGAGAGGCGCTTGACCAGCACGGCCTCGAGTACGGGGTGAAAGAGGGCGATGCCGCGTTCTACGGGCCGAAGATCGACATTGACGTGCGTGATGCCATTGGTCGTTCTTGGCAGCTTTCAACTATCCAGGCAGACTTCAACAACCCGGAACGCTTCGACCTTGAGTACATCGGAGCTGACAATGCTCGCCATCGTCCGATCATGTTGCATCGCGCTCTGTTTGGATCGATCGAGCGCTTTTTCGGGGTGCTGCTCGAGCACTACGCAGGAGCATTTCCGACGTGGCTTGCACCGCTTCAGGTGAGAGTTCTTCCAGTCGCAGCAGCGCACGAGGAATATGCGCGCACTGTTGAACATTCGCTCGCAGAGGCAGGTATCCGCGTTGACCGTGTCGATGCCAACGATGGCCTCGGTAAGCGAATCCGGGCTGCCAAGCTCGAAAAGTTCCCCTACGTTCTGGTGGTAGGCGATGACGACGTGCAGAACCAAACCGTAGGAGTAAATCCTCGTGGCGGGGACGTCGAGCGGGATATTCCGCTCACTGCCTTTCTTTCGTCAATTGCATCAGAAATTGAGCAAGGAACCGCTCAGGCGATGACAGCGTGAGTGGTATCGAGATTCTGTGGAACGGCTGGCGCAATGCCTATGTTCGATCGAACCAGCCAGACGACCAGAACGGAAGCGTGTTCACACGACTGCTGGCGTCAGGCGAGCCCGACTCTTCAACGTATGTCGTCCATCGGAGCGAAACATGCTTTGCAGTGCTCAACATCTATCCGTACTCCACCGGCCACCTGCTTGTGGTGCCCTATCGCGAAGTGGCTGCAATTGATGAGCTCGAACAGCATGAAGTCATTGATCTGTGGGCAGAGGTGAACAGCAGCGTTGTCGCATTGCGCGCTTCGCACAATCCTGAGGGGTTCAACATCGGAATCAACATGGGTAAGCCAGCAGGAGGTTCGGTTGCTGAGCACCTTCATGTGCACGTTGTTCCACGTTGGACTGGTGATTCAAACTTCATGACCGCAGTCGCGGAGTCGCGCACGATTCCTGAGGCGCTCGACGTGACCTATGACCGTGTGAAGCATGAATGGCCGACCAAGGGCAACGGAATAGGGTGATGGCATGACTGGCGAAGACTCTGAGTTGTCAAACGACGACGTCGTCGACCTCCTTCCGGAAGATTTAGATCCACGAGCGTTCGAGGGTGCTTATCGATTTCCAGACAACTCTCGTCGTCGTATTCCAGCAGCTATGTATTCCATTCTGGGTGTTGCGTCAGTGGTTGCGTTCTTTGCTGATCTCACATTCGCAAATGGTGGAGTCTTGGTGGTCGGAATTGGACTTCTGGCTTTCGGCCTCTACGGCTTGATTTCGGGTCGAAAGATGACGATCGACGAGCGCGCAGCCTTAGTGGCCTCACAACAAGCACTCGGTTTTGCCGTTGGTCACGCATCAGCGCAACAGGTTTGGCGTGGATTCGCAAGTCGACCAACCTGGCGGGTTCTCGCGTATTCAAGCGAGGTACCGCCTCGTCAGCGCGCTCTCATTTTGGTAGACGCCGTGAATGGTGACGTCGTCGAGCATCTCGTAGAAGACAACGTTGATGAGGACGTCGATCATGCTTGATGGTCAGTTCAGAGGACCAGTTGACCGAATGGTTCGCCCAATTGGTCGGGCTCTTCTTAAGACGAAGTTGACTCCAGATCATCTGACGTTCTTTGGTCTCGTCATCGCAGCGCTTGCGGCGGTCGCGGTTGGTTCAGGTCGACTGATTCTTGGACTCATTCTCGTCATTCTTGCTACCCTTCCTGATCTTTTTGACGGTGCTCTAGCTAAGGCGAGTAATTCGTCAAGTCAACGCGGGGCTTTCTTTGATTCGACGATGGACCGTGTAACCGACAATCTGCTGCTCGGTGGCATGGCTTGGTACTTCGCCGATAATTACTCGGCGAGAATGACAGTGCTTCCCTTCGCGGTCGCCGCTGTTGCATCGCTCATTTCTTACCAGCGTGCGAAGGCGGAATCTCTCGGCCTTGATGCAAAAGGCGGTCTCATGGAGAGGGCGGAGCGCATCGTGATGCTGTGTCTTGGACTGCTCCTTGAAGGCATTGGGCTTGATCCGGCGCTCGTCGTGGTGTTGTGGATCTTGCTGGTCTTGATTGCATTTACAGCGATATTTCGGTTCGTAAAGGTGTGGAAACAGGCAGAAGTCGCAGCCGTGACGCAAGAACGAATCGACTTACGTCGCGAACGGCGAGGCGAGCGACGTACCGACCGTGTAGAACGCATTGAGGAAAGGCGGATGGTTGTGCAGCGTCGCCGGGAGGATCGACGGCGCGGTTCGAACTGAGATGTCTCGACAACTCAGATTGTTAAAGGCCGGAGAGTTCGTTCTCCGTCGGATTCCACCAGTTTTGATTGAGGGTGTTTGCATAGTCGTCGGAGTCGCCAGCCGTTTCTGTGCGAGAACCTCGAGACGTCAGGCCGCAGCCCATCAACGCCGGGTTACTCCCACGCTTCGGGGTATGGCATTAGAGCGCAAAGTCGATGCGGTATTCACTGGCTACGCGCGCTATTGGCTAGAGAGTCTTCGTTTGCCGTACCTTTCACATTCAGTCGTCAGTAGAGGAATCTCCGTTCATGGATATGAGCATGTCGAGGAGGCGCTGGCGCGAAACAAAGGCGTCATCTTGGCTCTCCCGCATCTCGGTGGTTGGGAATGGGCCGGGCGATGGCTTGCCGATCGAGGGGTTGAGGTGTACGCCGTAGCTGAGCGACTAGATGATGAAGAAGTGCATGAGTATCTCACGAGCTTGAGAGCGTCGCTTGGGGTTCACGTCATTCCGCTTGGGCCAGATTCTGGGGCGCAGGTACTCGCGGCATTACGTAGAAATGCGGTGGTATGTCTGATTTCTGATCGAGACTTACAAGGAGACGGAGTCGCGGTGAAATTCTTTGGTGAAACAACAAGAGTTCCAGGTGGAGCCGCCATGCTTGCCCTCCGCACAGGCGCAAGCATTCTTCCGACAGCTGTATTTCATTCCCCAGGGACAGATGCTCATATCGGTCTGGTAAAAGCGCCGATCGACGTCGAACGGACAAGCGGGTCGCTGAGATCAGATGTCAGTCGAATTACCCAAGACCTAACCGATGAACTAGCTGAACTCATTCAACGGTCCCCGGCGCAATGGCACCTATTGCAACCAAATTGGCCAAGTGATCGAAGCTGAGTAGAGATGAACAGTGATGCGCTACGGATCGCAATGTTTTGTCCATACAGCTTGAGCATTCCAGGCGGTGTGCAAACGCAGGTACTTGGGCTAGCGCACGCGCTTCGCCGTAGTGGTCACGAAGTGAGAGTTCTTGGTCCATGCGACGGACCCCCTCCTGCGTCCTTCGTAACGCCCCTTGGCGATTCACTTCCGACTGCCGCGAACGGTTCGGTAGCACCGCTCGCACCTGATCCAAGTGCAGCGTTGCGAACTATCCGGGCGCTTCGTGATGAACAGTTCGACGTGTGGCATCTTCATGAACCCCTTGCGCCTGGTCCAACGCTCACCGCGTTGACGCTGCGGTCCCAACCGATCGTAGGGACGTTTCATGCTGCTGGTCGTTCAAGCAGTTATCGCTTTCTCAAACCGATTCTTAGACCACTCGTAAAACGTATTGATCACAAAGTTGTGGTTTCAAACGATGCGAAGCTGCTCGTTGAGCAGCATTTTCCCGGCGAGTACGAAGTGCTTTTCAATGGAGTTGAGATTAAGTCAGGGCCTGTCGTTTCTCATCAAGACGGTACAGATGCACGAAATGACGAAGGTGAAGCATCGGTGTTGTTCGTGGGACGCCACGAAGAGCGAAAGGGGCTAGTCACCTTGCTGGAAGCAGTTGAGGTGTTGTTCCGGGATCACGACACCCGAGTGACGTGTCACATCATTGGGCATGGGCCTGACACAGAGACTCTCCGTGAGCGGTTCGCAGATCCCGAGCGGTTCAGGTGGCATGGCCAAGTCTCTGAAGCCGAAAAGCTCACCCGCCTCAGAACGGCTACAGCGTTCGTTGCTCCGGCACTTCGTGGAGAGTCATTTGGTGTGGTGCTGTTGGAGGCAATGGCTGCTTCGACCGCAGTTATCGCAAGCGATATTCCTGGATATCGCAATGTAGCGACCGATGGCCTAGATGCGGCCTTAGTTCCGCCGGGAGACTCGACCGCACTAGCTCGTTGTATGCAACGTGTGCTGGCAGATGTGAAGTTTCGAGATGCACTTGTTGCTCGTGGGTTACAGACTGCAGCGTCAATGTCGATGGATCGGCTGGCTTCGTTATATGTCGATCGCTATCTCCGGGTTCTTAATTCCCCGCAATGAAGTTTCACGTCGGCGTAGTATGACGGCATGACAATTCTTATTGTTCTGGTCATCGTTGTTCTCTTGCTGCTCTTTGTGGGCAGTTTGTACAACGGTCTTGTACGTAAGCGCAATGCTGTTGACAACGGCTGGTCTCAAATCGACGTGCAACTCAAGCGAAGGCTCGATCTCATTCCAAATCTTGTCGAGACGGTCAAAGGTTACGCCGAGCATGAGCGTGAGGCGTTGGAGGCCGTTATCGCCGCACGAAATGGCGCCGTCGCCGCTCCAGATACGCCCGGTGCGCAGGCGGCTGCAGAAGGCCCGATCGTTGGTGCCTTGCGCCAACTCTTTGCGGTGTCTGAGGCCTATCCGGACCTTAAGGCCAATACAAACTTCCTCGCCTTGCAAGAAGAACTCAGCGCGACAGAAGGCCGAATCGCTTATGCACGTCAGTTCTACAACGACGCAGTACTTCGTTACCACAATGCAATCGACCAGGTTCCTGGCGTGATCGTCGCGAAGATGTTCTCCTTTGATCATCGGGAATACTTCGACGCAGGTCCCGAGGCTGATCAAGTGCCGTCAGTCAGTTTCTAAACCCAGATGCATGAACTGATTCGTTCCAATAAGCGCCGAAGCGCGCTCGTAATCGCGACGTTTTGTGCCGTCTTTGTTGCGATCGGATGGGTAGTTGGTTGGACAGTCGGAGGGGGATGGACGCTCACCATCGTCGCTCTGGTGCTCTCGCTTTTTCTATCCGTCGGGTCATGGTGGTCATCAGCGTCGATTGCACTCAAGGTCAGTCGTGCTCGTCCTGCGGACGAAACGGAATACCGTCGACTTCACAACCTGGTCGAGGGGCTGTGTATTGCGGGTGGGCTACCAAAACCTGGGGTCTACATCATCGACGACGAGGCGCCAAATGCATTTGCGACTGGCCGAAATCCGCAACACGCGGCCATCGCTGTAACGACGGGCCTGCTGAGCAAAATGAATCGTGTTGAGTTGGAGGGCGTTGTGGCCCATGAACTTTCACACATTCGTCATTACGACATCGCGGTATCGACCATCGCTGTCACGCTGGTTGGCGCCATTGCATTGATGAGCGATCTGGCGCTCCGGACTCTGTGGTGGAACGGTGGTCGCAGCGCGCGAAGCAACGACCGAAACGGCCATAACAACCCTCTTGCGATCCTGGGTTTTGTGCTGATCATTCTTGCGCCGCTGGTCGCGAAGTTGCTGCAAGCTGCAATCTCACGGCAGAGGGAGTCACTCGCAGATGCTGGCGCATGTGAATTGACGAGGTATCCACCTGGCCTTATCTCGGCTTTAGAGAAGCTTCAGGAGGACACCACGGTGACGCACAGCGCGAGCACAGCGACGGCGCATATGTGGATCGAACAGCCAATGAGCGGAGTTGGTGACAACGGCCGCCTAGGTTCTGTACATAAACTTTTCAATACCCACCCGCCGCTCGAAGAGCGGATTCAAGCTTTAAGGGATCTCTGATGAGAATGTCAACAGCGCGACGCGTTGTAGTTATCACCCTATGTCTCGGCGGTCTTGTTGCCGCAAGTTGTGGAGGAAGTGCTGATGAGCTCATCGATCAAGCGTCGGCGGCCTTAGATGATGTATCCGAAGACGATGCAGGTGATGGTGCAACTTCAGACTCACAGTCTTCGTCATCAACTTCTGACGGTCAGTCATCTGACTCAGACGGAGAAGTTGTAGCTGAAGAGCCCGAATATCGAATGCCGTTGACGGGTGCTCCACTGACATCTTCAGATGAAATTCCGAATCGGCCTGCCCTCGCAGTGAAGATGCCAAACAATCCTCAGGCGTTACCTCAGACCGGACTCAACGAAGCCGACATTGTTTTTGAAGAAATCATCAACGACGGCATCACCCGATTCGCAGCGGTCTTCCATAGCCAGGGTTCTGACCCGGTAGGACCTATACGTTCAGGCCGAGCACAAGACGTTGACATCCTTTCAAACCTTGATTCTCCGTTGTTCGCTTGGTCCGGCGGTAACCCAGGCGTGACCCGAGTGGTTAACAATTCGACGCTGACGAGCCTGAGTTATGTCGGTGGCTATGGGAATGCCTACTACCGACGCGACGGCAGGGGAGGGGCACCTCATAACCTTTTCTCGTCAACTGAGACGCTATGGGATCTCACCCCTGAGGAATTTGCGTTACCTCCTCAAATTTTCCCGTACATGCTTCCTGGCGAGACAGCCCAAGGTGACTCGGCTTCCATCATCGAGATTGAGCTCGACTCAATTCTGGCCCGTTGGGATTACGACGCATCGAACGGTCGATACCTCCGGAGCGAATACGGAGAACCGCACATGAGCGAACTGACTGGTCAGGTGTGGGCCGACAATGTCGTGGTCATGCTCGTTGAATACCGCCAGAGCCCAATTGATTCCAAGAGCCCAGAGGCTGTCACCGTTGGAAGCGGGCAGGTACTTGTCTTCACCGATGGCGTGGTCAGACTCGGCGCTTGGCAGCGTTCATCGAACACCGACTCATGGAATCTCTACACCGATGAAACTCTCAGCACGCCACTTGGCTTGAGCGACGGACGTACTTGGGTCGAACTACCTCGGAACGACCCTGAAAATGTTCGTTATGTGTCGTAGCAGTGGTCGTGTCGACCCGGTGAATAGGTAGATTGACGATATGTCCAACCCCCAAACTGGCTCATTCCCCGTTAAGCGTGGTCTTGCTGAAATGCTCTCCGGTGGCGTCATCATGGACGTCGTCACCCCAGAGCAAGCCAAGATTGCTGAGGACGCTGGCGCCTGTGCCGTAATGGCCCTTGAGCGGGTTCCTGCCGACATCCGCCGCGATGGTGGCATTGCCCGTATGAGCGACCCAGACATGATTGAGGGCATCAAGGCAGCGGTGACTATCCCGGTGATGGCCAAAGTGCGTATTGGACATTTCGTTGAGGCGCAGATCATCCAGAGTCTTGGCGTCGACTTCATTGACGAATCTGAGGTCCTCACACCAGCCGATGAGGCCCACCACATTGACAAGTACAAGTTTGACGTCCCATTTGTCTGTGGTGCAACGAATCTCGGTGAGGCGCTCCGTCGAATTTCGGAGGGTGCAGCCATGATCCGCTCGAAGGGCGAGGCTGGCACAGGAAATATTGTCGAAGCAGTTCGTCACTTGCGATCGATTCTCGGTGACATCAAGCGTATTGGCCAGGCAGACTCGGCTGAATTGTTTGACTGGGCAAAGCAACTTCAAGCTCCGCTTCCGCTCGTTCAGGAACTCGCAGAGACAGGTCGACTTCCGGTGCCATTGTTCTGCGCAGGCGGAATTGCAACCCCTGCAGATGCGGCCCTCGCAATGCAGCTCGGCGCAGAGGCAGTCTTCGTCGGCTCGGGAATCTTCAAGAGTGCAGACCCTGCACCACGAGCAAAGGCAATCGTCGAGGCAACCACGAATTTCCGTGACCCGCACATTCTCGCGAAAGTCAGCCGTGGTCTT